>JAUXFR010000108.1 GCA_030622805.1 Anaerolineae bacterium
AATCCAAAATCCGAAATCCCAAATCCCCAATTCGGAATATATTAACCCTCTTTCAGCACTTGACACTGATCACTGATACCTAATTACCTGATACCTAATTACCTGATAACCACTACAATTGTTCCTCATTGTTTGTTTTTTCGCGGAACAAATACTACCGCCTGCTTTGCAGTCCCCAGATGTTATAATTAACGCCGACTTAACGATCAGAGCGCCTCACCAACCCATTCCCCCGCCCTGATTTTTCCTGGAGCCGCACAATGAGTGAAAAATTTGACTTCGGCGGACAGATCGTCTGGGAACCGTCCCCCGATTACGCCGACAATGCCCATATTTCAATATTCATGCGCCGATACGGCGTTGCCAATTTCAATGAACTGATGACGCGCTCGACCGAAGACGTGGCGTGGTTTACCGAAGCGGTCCTGCAGTACCTGAACATCGAATTTTACAAGCCGTATTCACAGGTTGTCGACCTTTCACAGGGCAATGCCTGGCCGCGCTGGTGCGTGGGTGGAAAAATGAACATCGTCCACAACTGCCTGGACAAATATATACATACGCCAACGGAGGGACGAACAGCCTTGATCTGGGAAGGGGAAGGTGGTCAGACCACGTCGTTGACCTACGGCGAACTGAGTCGGAAGGTCAATCAAACAGCCAATGCCCTGCGTGCCCTCGGACTTGGCAAGGGAGACGCCATCGGTCTGTACATGCCGATGACACCCGAGATCGTGGTCGCCCTGCTGGCAATCGCGAAGATCGGCGGCATAATACTACCGCTCTTCTCAGGCTACGGCGCAGGCGCGGTGATTTCCAGGCTTGCGGATGCCGATGCAAAAGCGATCTTCACCGCCGACGGCTTTTACAGGCATGGTAAACCGGTATCCATGAAACCAATCGCTGATCAGGCCGCTGCGCGTGTACCGACCTTGCAGCACATGATCGTGCTGAAACGGTCTGATATGGAAACCCCCATGGATCCAATAAGAGACCACTGGTGGCACGATCTGATCGACTCCCAACCCACACAATCGCAGACCGAACGAACAGACGCAGAAGATATCTTGATGATCATCTACACCTCCGGCACCACCGGAACACCGAAGGGCGCTGTGCACACCCACTGCGGTTTCCCGGTCAAATCCGCCCAGGACATGGCTTTCGGAACCGATCTGCACCCGGGTCAGGTGCTGTACTGGATAACCGACATGGGTTGGATGATGGGGCCATGGCTTGTATTTGGCGCACTGCTTTTGGGCGGCACCTTCCTCATCTACGACGGCGCTCCCAATTATCCCGCTCCGGACCGCTTGTGGGAGATGGTCGCACGGCACCGCATCACCACCCTGGGCGTCAGCCCAACGTTGGTGCGCGCTTTGATCCCGTATGGTGAAGCCCCTTTCCGCAAACACGATCTCACATCCTTGCGCTTTTTCGCTTCCACAGGTGAGCCCTGGAATCCTGATCCCTGGTTTTGGCTTTTCAATGAAGTTGGTGAAGGAAAACTTCCGATCATAAATTATTCGGGCGGCACTGAAATATCAGGCGGAATTGTGATGGGCAATCCTATCCAACCGCTTAAACCATGCGCCTTCTCCGCTCCCTGCCCGGGGATCGCTGCGGATGTTTTTGATGAAAGCGGTCAGTCCGTCCGCAACCAGGTCGGTGAACTGGTGATCAAAGCCCCCTGGATTGGAATGACGCGCGGCTTCTGGAAAGACCCACAACGCTACGAGAGTACATACTGGTCTCGCTGGTTAAACATATGGGTGCATGGTGATTTCGCAGCAGTCGATGATGATGGATTGTGGTACATATTGGGTCGTTCAGATGACACCATTAAAGTTGCTGGCAAGCGACTCGGACCTGCTGAAGTTGAATCTGTGCTGGTGGGACATCCCAATGTTGTCGAAGCTGCTGTCATCGGTGTACCCGATCCCATCAAGGGCAGCCAGGTGGTGGCATTCTGCGTGCTGGATAGTGCTTCAGAAGCTGATGAGCAGTTGCGTGCCGGTCTGAAAGATCTGGTGGTCGCATCCATGGGAAAACCACTCACCCCGCGGGAAATCCTGTTTGTCAGCGATCTACCAAAGACTCGTAATGCCAAGGTGATGCGCCGCATGATCCGCGCCGCGTTCCTGGGCGAGGATCCAGGGGACACATCGTCACTGATGAATCCGGAAGCAGTCGACGAGATAAAACACGCCCTGTGACGAACCTCCCGCGAGGGTAAAACCCAGAGCACAACTCGCGGGAGGTTAACTGCGCTTGCGTTTTTTTACCCCTTACCGCACGCGGTTGTAGTTGACAACACCCATATTTAGTGCATAATATATTGCTGGAATTCACAGAGACTTCTTCGTAGAAACACAAACATGAACGTTACATCGCTACTAATCAAAATCCTGAAAACAGGCTGCACAAAACACACCGAGACATCCACATCCTGCCACACACGCAACCACAAAAGAGTAAATCAGTATGGCGCATGTCTCGCATAAACTTTCGAACTCCGTCGAAGGGGCATTAGCAGGCGGAGGCGATCCAGCCACCTCTCCACTATACGTTTTCGGACCTTTCCTGAGGCTGATCGTCGTTGCAGGTGTAGCGTCGGTTACTTTTGGCACCTCTATCTGGTTGGTCGTTATCACCATAGCCATGGTATCTGCCATGTACAGGTTGGTGATGACCTGGGTGACCGATGGCAGCGGTGGAAGCGGTCTCAGTGGGGAAGAGTTCGGTGGTTGGGCGGTAAAGGTTAATGCCGGGATCACCGTAGTCGAGTACACATTGACCTTTCTGGTCAGCATGGCTGCCATGGTCACTTTCATCGCCGATAGGGTTCCAGGGCTCAACGAATCGTTTTTCGGTATCCAGTACAGGACGATCGTGGCTATTGTCCTCAGCGTCCTGACCGGCTGGCTTGTGAACCGCGGTCCAAAGACTGCCGCACGCGCGTTCGGACCCGCCACGGCTGGTGTACTGCTGCTGCTCTGGGCGATGGTAATCGCCACCATCTGGCAGTACGGTCTGCGTCTTCCCGACTTCAACCTGCAGGCATTTTCTCTCGATTATCTTAAATACACTTTCGGAGGCTTCACGCGTATGCTGGCTGTGATGACCGGTATCGAGGTGTTTGCCAACCTGGTCGCCGCTTACGATGGAACGCCCCAAAAAAGAAGCAACAAAGCTTTCGGAAGCCTGTTGATCATAATGGGCACAACCGCTGTGGTGATGCTCATCGTCGGTCCGGCAATCTACCAGCTATCCAACCCCGCCAATACCGAGGTCTCAGTATTCACCCAGACAATGGATCAATTGCTGCCCCAGTCTCTGGCATACTTCGGCACCCTGGTCGGTGTTGCCGTTCTTCTTTCCGCTTCGGCAGCCAGTGCGCAGGGCATACAAAATCTTTCCCTGGGCTTGAAGAACCGCAACTACATCCCTTCCTTCCTCGGTGAACGAAATAAATATGACGTCGCTGATAAGCCCGTCTGGCTGCAGATTGGGCTGGTTGTGATTATTTTCCTGGTAGCCGGCACAAACGAGGAAACCTACCTGGCTATCTATGCCGCAGGCGTATTCATTTTGTTAAGTATGACGGGTTGGGCAGCCAGTAAACGTCTGACGCGCATGCTGCGGGAAACATTTTCCACCTCAAATTTATTAACTCTGATCGGGACGGTAATCGCCGCAGCCATCACCACTGCGGCTACTCTTGTTATATTCGAAGAACGCTTCTTCGAAGGCGCCTGGACATATTTCATCTTCATCCCCCTGCTTTACATTGCATTCACATATTCACGCAGCACGCTGGGAGCTCCCAGCCCGGTTGCAGAACGTTTGGGTGAATTAGAAGAAGCCATGCTGGGTGGTTTTGGTTTCGGGCAGTCATTCGAACCAGCACTGGCTACCGCAGGACCGAGTGTTACACCACTCAACCCATTACCGGCGGGTACGGGGACAACTCTGTTGGAATCTGGTTGGAAAAATATCAAATCCTCACCCACGCATATCGTTGTTCCACTGGACGGTTCGCAATATGGTGAACAAGCGATACCCGCCGCGCGAGACTTATGCACCACATTCGACGCCCGACTGACCCTGTTATCTGCCCTTAAGGAAAAATATCGCGATACCTCCCTGAACCAGGATAGGCAGAAATATCTCGACCAGATGACACGTCAGCTCATGGATGAGGGACTGCAGACTGAATACACGCTGAGGTTTGGGCTCGTAGAGGATCGGATCAATGACCTGGTACGCGAACAAGGCGTCGATATGGTAGTGATGAGCAGCCATGGTAGATCGGGTTTAAAACGCTGGTTGATGGGGGGCGTGGCTACAGGAGTGATGCAGGTAGTGAATTGCCCAGTGCTCATCATCCACCCGCGAGCAGATGAAGGTGCGCCCGAACCCCTGTTCAGGAAACTGCTCATTACACTGGATGGTTCTGAATATTCCGAGCGCGTACTGCCGTACGTTAAATCCTCTTCTGAATTTAACAGTAAGGTGATTTTGCTGAGGATACCCGAAGTGCCAGAAGCCGAAATGTACGGCGCAGTATTGGAGGAGATCCAGGCACTGCGAGAGGAAGCTGAAGCAGAAGCCCAGGATTACCTCGAGTGCGTCGCTGCAGAACTTGGTAATGAGGGCATTGAAACGAGCGTAATTGTTCGAGGGTCGCGACCCGCGCAGACCATCATCTCTGTGGCAGGCGAAGAGCAGGTGGACGTGATCATGATGGCCACCCATGGGCGTGGTGGATTGCAACGCCTCTTTGTCGGAAGTGTTGCAGACAGGGTGGTTCATCACACCGATCATCCGGTCTTCCTCGTGCCCATCCAGGAACGTAGAAACACGCATTAAGCACCGCTGGACAATATAGTTAATCATCGTGGAGGGAAAACTGGCAGACTCGGCAATGTTGACGCGACTGAATGCTGTAATCCTGCACACTCTCGGTTGTGGACTCTCAAACATGATAAACACTGCCATCTCAGTGCTGATTGTGACGATTATCTTATCGGAATCGCCGATACCATCGATTACTGACCATTTTTTTGTAGTGATAATTTGGCGATAAATATAGTTTAGAATCCTTTGTGTTCTTTGCGGTCTTCGTGGTAAAAATATACTATCTTAATAACATATACAAAATCTCAAGGAGGATATCGTGAGTGCTATAGTAACTTGGTACGGACATGCAACGATGGGACTGGAGACCGGAGGTTACCAGGTGCTGATCGACCCATTCTTCAGCGGCAACCCGGCTGCCAGCACAACCGCCGACCAGGTTGATGCTGACTTCATCCTGGTCTCGCATGGGCATGGCGATCACGTCGGTGACGCCATCGAAATCGCCAAACGCACTGGCGCACTGGTGATCAGCAATGCCGAAATTGCCGGTTGGTTCAACAACAAGGGTGTCGAAGCACACGGTCAGCACCTGGGCGGCGGCTATACCCATCCCTTTGGTCACCTGAAGCTCACCCTGGCGCTGCACGGTTCCGGATTACCGGATGGCTCTTATGGAGGAAATCCGGCAGGTCTTCTTGTGACTACAAACGAGGGAGAAAAGCTGTACTTCGCCTGCGACACGGGTCTATTC
>JAUXFR010000264.1 GCA_030622805.1 Anaerolineae bacterium
ACAGGTTGGTGGTCGCCATCGGCACCACCAGCCCGGTCTCATGCAGTGCCTGTTTGAATTCCGCCACAATGCGATCACGTTCTACCGTTGTAGCATCGATCGGCACCAGATCGTTGTCATGTAAGTTGACACCGTATGCGCCAACGTCCGCCAGCAGGTAAATCAGCTCGACGGGATCTAGCTGTTCCCTGACCGGTGCGCCGAAGGGATCTCTACCGATATTGCCAACGGTCCACAGACCGAAAGTAAATTTATGCTCAGGTTTTGGTTGATAGGCATCCATGTATTTTCTCCGATATCCTCTGAAGATAGTAATATTATTCGGTTTCTATATATGCTCGATTTACCTGCGCGACCATCTGCTCAACCGCACTGTCGATCGTTTCGCGACCAATCCGTGTGGTTGCGTCGCGCGGATCGTCGAAATCATGTACAGTGTGATCTTCGGTTGGCTTTCCAATAAATGTAAGATAATCCACGATCGCATAATCCACGTTTCGCAGCGGCTGATCTACAGAGGGTAAGTTTTCCAGCGCTACCGTCTCTGGTTCCAGCGCCAGCATTATAGAAGTTTCTACTTTCGAGGCGTGACCGACCTTCATGATGTCCTGTTCATTGCGCACGAAGGGCACTACGACTATAACTTTGGATGCTGATTCAGCACTGAACTCCACTGCCAGCCGCTCCAGGGCAATTAAATGATTCTCGGCTGCATGCCCTGACACAATCACAATCAATTTAAACCCAAAATTTAGTGTCATGCGCAGCTGCTCCCGCACCAACAGCGCAAAGATTTCTTCCGATGCGTACATGCTGGGCAGGCTGTTGCCTGGGAAATCCATGCCGATGATCCATTCATCGCCATCGAAACCAAGCCACTCCAGCATTTGAGGGGAACGCTCACGCTCAGTCCCCCAGAAAAAGGTCGGCAGCACCAGCCCGCCCGTACGCTCTGCCGCCATTGTGGTCGCATTTTCAGCGTTGAAGGCGTCCACACCAAGCGGCAGGTGCGGTCCATGCCACTCCAGCGGTCCTACCGGCAGGTAGACAATCGAACAGTGATCCATCTCGTTTGTAATCTGCTTTGGTCTCAGGTGTGCTATCCTGCGCTCGTTCATAATCTATCTATATATCACTCTCAGCCAAATCTCTGAATGATCCATCAACATCCGCTTTGACTGTCAGTTTTATTTTTATTGCGCCATCCACCCTCTCAACCTGCTCATCCAGGATGACTGCTTCGAGAGGTGAAACCCGACCAAGGTTCTCTTGCTTGAGAGGTGCACTACCAGCAGCTTCCCAATTCAATATCAGTTCACCGGGTTCGAATACCCCGAACGCTCCGTTTAATTCTGTCTTCCCACTTTCATCAGATATGTTCAATCTTCGCCCTATACAACCGCCAGCCTGTACATCGAGAACAGATCCTGGGCACCTACAAACGCCCCATTCGATCCGGAAGGATCGGCTTTCACCTGGTTGAATGTCGAATAACGGGCTTAACACTTCTGTCTCCATCAAATATATACCGCTGTGCTCGTAATCCAGGTTGGCGACCACGCCTTTACCCACTGTCCAACATTCCACAGAGACCCCTTCATCCGGATATTCTGCGTCGGGAAAATGCGTGAACTGTTCCGCAAAAACAAAACCGCTGGCGTTGTTGCTGAAAGCGATCCAGCCAGCGGAGGAATCAACACCTACCTTGCCAATCTCCCATAGATACTGAGCGACGAACAACCCTTCTTCAGAATTAATTTGCCACTGCGGATTTTGCTCTTCGCCATACATGACATTGTAGCCCTTAGGAAATCGGCTGTTCTTATTCAGCGGCGTTGTGACCACACATTCCGGCTCGAAGGTGCGCATTCCATCCGCCAGCTCTTTGCTCGAACGTAATTGAACGATGTCCCAAATGCTCCACCGAACTGCCCGGTCGGAAATATTATTAAAGCTTAGATCCAGGACAACACGCGTGCTGCCGGAAAAAAGGGTAACCTTTCGAGTGATTTGAATCCCGGTGCGTGCATCCGGAGGACTGATCATTTCAATAAAAGCTTCTCGCCCTGTCGATCCAAAATTTAACAGGGAATAACGTCCTGTATCAAGCACGGGGTCAGGAGGACCGTGCCATTGATTCTCGTTATCCCAACCCTGTGGAGAGGGCCAGGTCTTAGCACCTCCGTAGTTTTTCCACGCCGCCAGAGAACCATCACCAGCATTCTCATCGGGCGAAAAAAGCTTCCCCACAAGATTCGGGTCGATAAACAGGAACGGATAATCCCCCAGATCATAAGCCATGATCCGCCCACCGATATCCGGAACCGCCACGAGGGTAACCAGGTCATTACGCAGGTAGACGGCTTTCCAACCACAGAAATTAGCCTCTTTGATAAAAGTTTTATTTCCCCATTCCGCCTTCTGATGATTACCCTGGTTATCCTGCACGATCAGTCTCCATCTTTACCGTTTAGGTTGCTCAACCCGGTAGCGTACATCATGACCCTCTCTTCATCACATTCATCACGATCGAGCGTGGCAGTGATTTCTCCCTCGTGCATTACAACCACCCGGTCAGACATGGACAGGATTTCTGGAAGCTCAGAGGATATCAGCATGATGCTGACACCTTCCTTCGCCAGCTCTTTCATCAACTGGTAGATGTCCACTTTCGCCCCCACATCCACGCCGTGCGTTGGCTCATCCATAATCAGCAGCTTTGGGTCTATCGCCAACCATCGTGCCAGGGTTGTTTTTTGCTGGTTGCCACCGCTCAGGCTGCTGACGGGATCCTCCAATGAATTGA
The DNA here is from genome assembly GCA_030622805.1 of Anaerolineae bacterium. GTDB lineage: Bacteria > Chloroflexota > Anaerolineae > Anaerolineales > UBA4823 > JAUXFR01. The sequence continues at coordinate 2,807 of JAUXFR010000264.1, forward strand.
GCTTGATGCTCAATTGATCGATATACCTGTCAGCATTCTTCGTTAATGAGCGGCGTTTGATAACGCC
>JAUXFR010000232.1 GCA_030622805.1 Anaerolineae bacterium
CGCAATATTAAGAATCAGTTCAAGTAGCGTGGAGGTCAGCCGATGGAAGTAAACAATACCGAATATAAGAATTGTGATCTTATTACAGCAAACGGCCGCATTGATAGTTCGACGGCGCCTCAACTCGGGGAGGCCATGGAGGCGATCACTGAAAATGGTCGCTACAAAATTGTGTTCGATCTGAGCGGCGTGGAATATATGTCCAGCGCAGGGCTGCGGATTTTAATCAGCACCCAAAAGACTTGCCAGCGGAATAACCGGGGCGAGGTCATTCTCGCGTGCATTCCTCAAAGAGTGTATGACGCACTGGATCTGGCAGGATTTGTGCCGCTGTTTACAATATACGACAGCGTTATGGATGCTGTGGGCAACATCTAGACCCATCGATAGAGTCTGAGAATTGAAGGCTGAAGGTGTTAACTGCCTCCAGCCTTCACTGTTCATTATATAATACGGTTTTTTTGTTGTATGGTGGAAGAAAATATAAAAGCCCAAACGGACGATAAGTATATCCGGCAAATTGTATTGTCGGCCCGTTTCACAAACCTGGAACAGGTACGCCAATTTGTCGTTGAGGCTGCAGAAGAATGCGGTATGAAACCGAAGACCGTCTTCGCTGTGGAGCTTGCAGTAGACGAGGCTTTTTCCAATATTATTGACCATGCCTACGGGGGCGAGTCACAAGAATTGATAGAGTGCACCTGCCAGAGCGATGAGGATCGATTGATTATCAAATTAAAAGATTGTGGTGAGCCGTTCAGACCCAACGGGGTGCCGCAGCCGAATCTGGATGCCTGCCTGGAAGAACGGAAAATTGGGGGATTGGGGTTGCACTTCATGCGTCAGTTGATGGACGAGGTGAGTTTTTCGTTTTCAACCGGCCCGGGCAACCGAGTAAACTGTAATTCCCTGACGATGGTGAAATACAAGGAGCGGTAAATTTGGAAAGCGCTCGAACTCCGGGCGAAGTGGGGGGTAGTTACGATCTGCCGCCGAACGAAAGATGGCAGCAGATATTGCATCTTGCTGAGCAGTTGGTTTCGTTAGATTTCAGCACAACTGATCGTGGCTGCGTCGATCTTGTCGCAGAACCATTTCAGGAGCAGCAGACTCTGATCGTTGATGCCACACAGCGGTTGTTCGGTGGGAAAGTGGAGCTGTGGGTCTCACCGGAGTTTTTGTCGGGTGACGGGATCGGCGCGACATTCTGGGATGCTGGTGGGGTAAGAGAAACAGAACAATCGCAGCAGGACGATATCGGGAAGAACCGCAGTCATGATCACTCCTCAGCGGGACAGCCGGTATCACCCCTGATGCAAGCCGTTTTGGAGTCTAGCAAGATTTGTTATCGCGCTGAATTAGCGCAAGCTGAGGGGGTGCAGTCAACCGAATCTTTCAGGGTTGGGCGGCCGGATGATGGCGAGGCAATTGAAATCAGCTTACCCTTGCTGATCGAGCACGGTCAGCAAGCAGGCGAGCCGGCTGTGTTCGGAGTGATCCAGATTGAACGATCCGCAGGACCACCATTCAGCGAGCTTGATATCCAACAGCTCGAATCGCTGGCAGGACAGATTGCACTCACCATGCGCAGCGCAGCGCATTACCGTTTTGAGCGCTGGCGGCGTCAGATCAGCGACGGTTTATGGGATGCCGCAGGATTGCTCACCGCCGAAACCAGCCTGGAACAGGTCCTGGAAGCGATCTTGATTGAGTTGGAGCGTAGTCTACCCTACGACATGGCGGCAATCTGGTTGTTGGATGATGAATCTGATCTGGATACGGTGGGGTACAAGGCTTTGCAATTGGCGGCGATGCGCGGTTTGGGCGTTCTGCCTATGGAAGTAGAGCTGGGTGTCCGGCTTGGCGATATGCTGAACAATTCCGATCACTTCGATCAAGAAAATGTCCAGGCAGTCGAATCGTCCTGGCTGATTAAAGCGCTGGATTCCAGCGAACCGCTCATCCATCAAAGTGGATCTATGGGAGATCTTGTCGCAAGCAGCCTGGGTATAGCGGGCAGCTGCTCAGCCATTTCAGCGCGCTTGTGCGCTGGCGGGCAAACCTTGGGGGTGATGACCATAGCACACCACCAGCCGGGATATTTTGGTAGAACATCCGCTGTGCTGACAGGGGCGTTTGCGAATCACGCTGCCGTATCCATCCAGAATGCCCGGTTATATGAAACAGCGCATGAACAGACCTGGGTGTCGACTGTGCTGCTTCAAGTTGTTGAGGCAACACGAGAGATCACTGATTTATATGAACTGCTGTCTTCGGTGATACACATTACACCGAGGGTCGCAGGGATCCAGGCTTGTATGCTGTACTTACTGGAGGACGAGAGCACTTTTGTACCGGTGGTTGCTTCTGGTTTGAAACCTGAACAGCAATACGAGTTCGAACGTTGGCACTTTACTGCGGATGACGTGCCAGCCTTCTGGCGGCTGATCGATGAGGGCGCAGCGACCATATTGGATGAAGAGTCGGAAGATTGGCAATTGGCAAGCATCCTGTATGCTGGGCTTGATGTTGAAAACCTGTTTGCAGACGATCTATTGGTCCTGGTACCGCTGATTGTCCATGGAGAATTGCTCGGGGGATTTCTGGTGGATTACAGTGTCAACTTGCTGGATCGGGATGACCAGCACAGGATGGAGATATTTTTTAACCAGCATCTGCCGATTATCGAGGGGATCGCTCACCAAACGGCTGTCGCAATTGATAACGCCCGCCTGCTTAAAGCTCAAAAGGAAGAAGCGTATGTATCGGTGGCTTTGCTGCAGATCGCTCAAGCGGTGGTCTCCCAGGGAGCTATCGACGAGACTTTAGAAGCTATTGTTCGCATTACACCGCTGTTGATTGGCGTGAAGCGCGTGGGTATTTATCTTTACGATGATAAGAGTTGTGTTTATGAGCTGGTCCAGGCGTATGGGCTGCCGCGCGAGTTTGAAGGGGGGCAGTTCGTGCAGATGGAGTTTCCACTGCTTGACGAAGTGCGTGAAAGGAATCAGATAATTGCGCTTCCAGCGATTGTTAATTGGGATGATGCAGAAGATATTCATGATGGATGGATCAAGTTCGAGCTGCCAGGGGCAGACGATGTATCGGGCAATCTTGGAATGAAAAAACCGCTGTTAATCGCTTTGCCGCTTTCTATCCAGGATGAAGTTATGGGGGTGCTGTTAGTAGAAGAATCCGATGTAATCATAGAGGATTTATTGCCTGGTGAGGGTTCTTTCATCCGATTGCGCAGCAAACGGTTGGAGATATTAACAGGTGTCTCGCAGCAGACATCGTTGGCTGTGCAAAATGCTTATTTACAGCAGGATATGCTTGAACATGAGCGGCTTGAACGTGAGATGCAGCTCGCACGTGAGATACAGC
>JAUXFR010000105.1 GCA_030622805.1 Anaerolineae bacterium
ATCCTGGCAGAGGTCAGCCGCAATCTGGGTGAGCCGATGGTCGGCATAAATATTTCAGACATTCCCGAGCCGGAACTGATCGCCGGACGCGGCTGGTAGTCCCGGGCTTGGCGCAGCATAAGCAGTTGAAGCAGCACAGAACCAGCGCGGAAAGACCTTATCCCAAGGGCTGGAAACCCATACTCGGTGGCTGAGGGATGGTAATCGGTGTGCTGGCGCTGCAGGGTGACTTCGCGGAGCACATTGACGCGCTCGAGCGATTGGATGTTGATGCTGCTGCAGTTCGCCTGCCGGAGCACCTGGATGAGTTGGACGGACTGATCATTCCGGGCGGCGAGTCGACCACCATCGGCAAGCTGGCTGCTGCGTATGGTGTGATTGAGCCGCTGCGCCGCTTCGGATCTCACAAGGCGATTTGGGGCACCTGCGCGGGAGCGATCCTGCTCTCACGGGACGTCCACCGCCAGCAGCCCCTCCTGGGTTTGATGGACATCAAAGTAGAGCGCAACGCCTTTGGACGGCAGGTAGCCAGTTTTGAGGCCGATCTGGAAATCCCCGCGCTGAGCCAGGTGGAGCCGGGTGGTGGGCTGTACCACGCAGTATTTATCCGCGCCCCGCTGATCGAGTCGGTCGGTGACGATGTCCAGATCCTGGCCGAACTGCCGGATGGGCGTATTGTAGCGGTTCGCCAGGGTAAGTTGCTGGCAACCGCTTTCCATCCGGAATTGACCGTCGACGATCGCTTTCATCGCTACTTTTTATCGATGTGTAACGGGATTTGAACGAAACGAGAATTTAACACCTATGGATGTTCGTCCTTTCTACTGGCGCGATCTCCCATCACTGTACCGCTGCCGTCGTCAGAGCGTCTTCCTGAACAGTTTCTTGCTGTTGACGCGAGGCCCTCTGCTGATCCCAGGCGCGCTGCTTTCTTCGATAGCGCCAAACATGGGCGTGTTCACCTGTATAGGTAGGGACGATCGAAAAGACGGTCGCAGCATAGTCGGTCAAATTGTGCATCGGACAGAGTCGCAGTTCTCACACCTGACCTTTCTTACTCCGGAAGATGCTCTCGAAGACCACATCTTGAGCGGAGTGATCGAATATCTGACGGTGGTTTCAGGTGAGAGAGGAGCGCTTCACCTTACTGCTGATGTCGACGAACGATGCAGAGCATTTGAGGCTTTGCGCCGCAGCAGCTTCGCCACCTATTCAAAGCAGCGCGTCTGGCGTTTCGATAACAGTTTGGCTGTGGATCATAAGCAGAGGACCTGGCGCGTCGCGACGGATAGGCATGCCCACGCGATTGGCGCTCTATACCATAATCTTGTGCCCGGAATGGTGCAGCAGATCGAACCGTATTCAAAGAGACAACCGCGCGGTATGATATCCCGTCATGATGACCAGATTCTGGCTTATGTTGAAATTAGCTACGGTCACCGCGGTATCTGGGTGCAGCCTTTTGTTCATCCCGATATCACCGATGTCGTCGAGAAGCTCGGAGAACTGATCGCAAAAATACCTGACCGCCGTTCTCGACCAGTGTACATTTGTGTGCGGTCGTACCAGTCCTGGCTGGAACCAGCCTTGGAAGAGCTGGGTGCAGAACCGGGTCCGGCTCAGGCAGTGCTGATCAAACACCTGGCTGTTTCCCAAAAACCAGCGCTTGCCAGCGAGATGCCTGCCATTGAGGGATCTCAGCCCGAGGTAACTGCGACGATCACACATACGGAGACTTAGATCGAAACAATATGAACCAACGTAAAATTACAGACGATTTACAGGCGCTTCTGAACATACTTCCACCCGCCATCGCTGAAAGCGTGACAGAGGTCAACGATTTTGATAATCTTTTAGAGGTCATCCTTGACCTGGGTCGTTTACCCACCGCTCGTTTCGTCGATCGAGAAGTTGTGCTTTGCCAGGATGAGATAAGGCGTGAGGAGATCGATTATGTCGTCGAGCGGATTAGTGAGTTTGATACGGACAATCGAGCAGGCTTGGAACGCACGCTGCACCGTATCGCCGCGATCCGCAACCGGCGCGGCCATATCGTTGGATTGACATGCAGAGTGGGGCGCGCCGTCTACGGCACAACAGACATTATCAAGGACCTCATCGAGGGTGGGAAAAACCTGCTGCTGCTGGGACGCCCCGGGATTGGGAAGACGACCATGCTGCGTGAAGCTGCGCGTATCCTGGCTGAGGGTAAGCGGGTGGTCATTGTCGACACTTCCAACGAGATCGGCGGGGACGGTGACGTGCCTCATCCGGCGGTTGGTAGAGCACGGCGCATGCAGGTTTCAAGACCCGCTCTGCAGCACGAGGTGATGATTGAGGCGGTTGAGAATCACAACCCGGAAGTGATTGTGATCGACGAGATCGGCAGGGAGCTGGAAGCAGCCGCCGCCAGGACGATCGCTGAACGAGGTGTTGAGCTGATCGGTACAGCGCATGGCAATACCCTGGAGAATCTGCTGCTGAACCCAACACTTTCAGATCTGTTAGGTGGTATCGAATCGGTGACACTATCAGACGATGAAGCACGCCGGCGGGGTACCCAAAAAACGGTCCTTGAGCGACGCTCACCTCCCACATTTGATTTATTGATAGAGATCCAGAGCCGCGACCGGCTGGCTGTGCATACGGATGTGGCTGCCGCTGTGGACTCCCTTCTGCGTGGGTATCCACTTCCAGCGGAAATTCGTTCGCGCACCGAAGACGGTGAAATTCGGATTGAGAAAGCGCCCGCCCCCTCACAGCAGATTGCCCGTACCGGTCAGGGGCTGCGACGTCAGACCCCCGACCTCGTGACCTCCACTGCAGGGGTACGCCCGGGGGTTGATGCAGATTCAGCCGACGGGATTTATAAGCCTGTCATCGACACCGCTGCCCTTCAGCCGATCCGCATTTATCCTTACGGCGTGGCTCGCAACAGGCTGATCCAGGCATCGAAACGCCTCGGTGTTCCTGCTGTCATCGTCAAGGAGCTGGGTGACGCAGAAGTGCTGGTTACGCTGCGTTCGTACTACCGCAAACGCCAGCGAACAATCGTGGATGCCGAAAACCGCAGCATGCCAACCTACGTGCTGCGCGCAAACACGATCAATCAAATGCAGCGTTTCCTCACCGATCTCTTCAATTTGACCCTCGATACAACGAATGGGGGTGGATTGGAGCCGATACTGCACCAGACCCGCTCTGCGATTGAAGCGGTAAAGAATGGAGAGCGCTGGGTTGAGCTGCCGCCCGCTGCGGCATCAATTCGACGTATGCAGCATCAAATGGCGCGCGATGCACGTCTCGTTTCTCACTCGTACGGCAAGGAACCGCGCCGTAGTGTCCGGATCTACAGAGAGGATTAATCACAGAAATTCATGGGTGCCCGGATATCCTCATTGGACCATAATCTATGTTCATCACGTTAGAAGGCTCGGAAGGCTGCGGTAAAACCTCACTGATGCCGCTCCTGGCGGATGATTTAACCGCGCTGGGTTACCAGGTATTGAAAACACGCGAGCCGGGGGGAACCTCTATTGGCGATCAGGTCCGGGCTATCCTGGCTGATTTTAAGAACACGGATATGCTGCCGCGCACCGAGGTGCTGCTTTTCCAGGCTTCCCGCGCCCAGCTTGTGGAGCAGGTTATCCGCCCGGCTCTTGCGCGCGGTCATATTGTGCTCAGCGATAGATTCGCCGAATCGACCATCGCCTACCAGGGTTATGGTCACCAATTGAATGTAGATTTAGTGCGTTCTATCGTCGAGTTTGCTACTGGTGGATTGAAACCAGACCTGGCGCTGTTTCTGGACGTGGATGTTGAAGAAGGATTGCGCCGCAAGGACGCAGGGGGGGATCGGAATCGCCTGGATACGTTCGATTTATCGTTCTACCAGCGGGTGCGTCAGGGATATCTGGATATGGTAAATGCGGAACCGCAGCGTTGGGTAGTGATTGATGCCAACGGCACGCAGGAAGAAGTGCGGGAGGAGGTAAGGAAGGTGGTGCTGGAACGTTTGGCGGGAAATCAATAAGCTAAAAATCACCCATCCCACCACTGCCCATTTCATCACCCAGTTCAGGCAGGGCTTCTTCGATATCTTCGGGAGATTGACCAGACTCCAGGCGATCAATGACCTCATCAAATTCCGGACCCATATCCTCACCCATTTCATTACTCATTTTGCGCATCATTCTACCCAGCGCTTTGGGATCATCTTCCAATCCATCCAGCATGCTGGGATCCGCCAGATCATCCAGGCGGCCCTCCTCAGATTTAGCGATCCTGATCCGTCCTATACGTCGCTGGACGCTTGTGCTCTCGCAATATGGACACACAACCTGCTTTGCACCATATTCATCGTAAGTCATAAAAAGTTCAAAACGTTTGCTGCATTCCTCACAGCGATATTGATATGTTGGCATACTGTCCTCCGAATCAACCTGAAATCTATTATTATCTTGCTGGTGCAGATTATCCGCACACAGATAAAGGCTCAGCGCAGACATCACATTGTCTCAGGTTTTCGCAGGGGAATTATAATTCGGAATCATTAAAATTTTGAGAGAGTTTTTTAGCATCCTTCCTCGGATTTGAATATTTAGCGCTATCGACCCATGAGATGACATATCACACAAAGACCATGCGATAGGAATTTCTTTAGCTCGCATGTAACCTATCACTCATGGAATTTCAAACTCGAGAGAGGCTTAACCCGTTTACCAGTTATAATCGGGCATAATCTTATCAGGTCCGATCGATTAACTTTGAGGCGCCCGTGACAAAAGATGATACTTATACCCCGTTAGGTCAAGACGAACCACTGCTGATTGTGATTTCTGGTCATTCAGCAGCCGGGAAGGACAGCGTGATCCAGCGCATGAAATCTCGTCGCTCGCCGATCCATTTTGTGATCACCACTACCACGCGGCAGCGGCGTGAAGAGGAGGTACATGGAGTGGATTATTTCTTCGTCAGCCATAATGAGTTCGCCAGGATGATCGAGCACGATGAGCTGCTTGAGTATGCAATTGTGTATAACGATTACAAAGGCGTCCCCAGAGCACAGGTAGATCAGGCGCTCGCTAGCGGCAACGACGTGGTGATGCGGGTCGACGTGCAGGGTGCAGCCAGTATTCGCAAGCTGTACCCGGAATCGGTTCTGATTTTCCTGACTGCTCAAAACGAAGATGAATTGAAACGACGTTTGACCGAACGTAAAAGCGAGACTCCTGAAGGGTTGGATTTACGAATTGCTATGGCTCGCAGCGAGCTTGAACGGGTTCACGAATTTGATTATCTTGTTGTCAACGCCGACAACCATCTGGACGACGCAGTGGATGTAATCATTTCGATTATCGAAGCGGAACAACACAGGGTGCGTGAGAGAAGGGATTCTAATTGAGCGACAACAATCATTACACTCATTCATCACCGAATATGTCTTATCAGGACCCCGACCAGGTCGGCGCAGTCGACGGGGTCTCCTCGCCACCTCCAGCCGCAGCGCAGCAGCGCAAAGTAAGCATGCCGACTGTCACACCGATTGTGGTTTACGTGCTGCTGGGTCTGACAGTACTGGTCTACCTGCTGCAGTACGCCAGCCAAAATATACTTGGTTTTGACATATTGGCGGTGTATGGGGTGAAATCGAATGAAATGATCCAGCAGGGTCAGTTCTGGCGCTTATTTACCCCCATGTTCCTGCACGGGTCGATCCTGCA
>JAUXFR010000146.1 GCA_030622805.1 Anaerolineae bacterium
GAAGAGGAAAGTTTTATTGGACATCTTGGACGAACTCCGAGTCTCAGTCGATTATGTGCTTGACATCCCCTACTCGGCAACCGGTTACCGAATGGCAAGCCTGCTATGCCTCCTACCTGCCTATGAAACAATCTATATGGCAGCAGAAAACCAATCGCAATTATTTACTGCTAACCACCATGTGAAGATCTCACGCGAAACCATGTTCCGATGTATGCAAGGTGCACAGGCAATGGTGAATTGCAATGATGATATCGTGAAATACAGTAGGGATCGCAGCAGCAAAATTATGGAGAATCTATAAGTTTATACTCGGTCGTACAAACATAGCTTTCTACATCTTCCAAGTGATAGCCTAATTCCTGGCGCAATTTATTAGCTTAGCCATAATAAGTGTAAGCCCAGTAAAAGTCGCTAACCAGATCCTTATCCACCATCATACACCCCGTAAAACAGGTTTGCTTACTGCAAGTCCTGGCGATCGACCGGGCCAATTCTGCAGTTCTATCCTTCATGGGAGACACTTCTTATCATTCGCATTCATCGTCCGATCTTGGATTCCAGCAGGTCCTTCAAGTTGGCGAATTTCTATTATTTTCTGTCCGTTCAGGTGAGCGCCGCGCAGACTGGCTCCACCAATGAAAGCTTTGTCCTGGAGAATAAGTCCACCCACTAACGATCCGCGTATTATCCGAAATTGGCATCCAGCTTGAATGACACACAGAACACGTCGACGAATTTTTTGAGATTCCCCTGGACCTGGTGGTGAGCCTGTGCGGTGAGTGAAAAAACGACTGTTATCTTGACGGTGCAGGATGGATATGATACTATATGTCTATTACATATATAAGACAATAGCTAATATAAGACATAGAGATGTGCAAAGAAAATCATGTAGACCATAGAGGTGGCGAGGGGCGCTTTTTCCCACCTGGGGGAGGGATTCGCGGTATTGTCCAGCCCTGGCTGCTGTTGCTTCTTTCTCAAAAGCCAGCACATGGTTACGAGTTAATGGAAAGGTTGGGGCAGGACGAGAATACCCCCGACGTCGATCCCGGACTCCTGTACCGTACTCTTCGCCAGTTCGAACAGGATGGGTTGGTATGTTCGTCGTGGGATACTAGCGGAGGTGGTCCAGCCCGTCGTGTATACCAGATCACCGATGAGGGGATTGATTACCTGCATGCATGGGCGGTAAAGATTCGTAGGATAAGGAAGCGGTTGGATCGTTTTTTCATCGAATACCAGGCACATTTTTATAAAGAAGAAGATGAGTTCCAACATGACTAAATTCCTCGCCCATTACCCGCGCCACGCTGCAACGCCAGCGTTTATTCCCTGGCACGGAATACTTCGTGTTGGCAGAAAAACGGGGCAGGGGAGATTTTTTCGCAGAATTGGAGACGAAATAAATGACCAACACGATTGAAGTAGAGAATTTGACAAAGGTCTTCGGTCGCCCGGAATCAGGCGTGGTCGCCGTAGACCACATCAACTTTTGTGTGCGCCAGGGCGAGGTTTTTGGTTTCCTGGGACCCAACGGAGCGGGCAAGACAACGACCCAGCGGATGCTGACCACCTTGCTGGAGCCGACCGAGGGACGTATTGTCACCTTTGGATACGACCTGGAACACGACGCCTACCCGGTCAAGCGCCAGATGGGCTTGGTACCGGAAGAAGCCAACGTCTACACCGAGTTGACCGCCTGGGATAACTTGATGTTCACTGCCCAACTCTACCGCGTGGAAAGAGCCGAGCGGGCATCACGGGCGCGAGAACTGCTGGAAAACTTTGGTCTATGGGAGAAGCGGGACGTCAAGGCGCAAGACTTCTCTAAGGGAATGCGCCGCCGATTGAGCATCGCCATGGCTATCATCCACAAGCCGGCACTTCTCTTCCTCGACGAACCGACGCCAGGGCTGGATGCGCAGAGCGGACGCGCCATCCGAGACCTGATCCGCCAGCTGAATGCCGAGGGAACGACCATCTTCCTGACCACACACCAGATCGAGGAAGCCAACCAACTTTGCGACCGGGTAGCCATCATCGACCACGGTCAGATCGCGGCCATTGACACCCCGGAACGGCTTAAAGCTGCTTTCCAACGTGTGCAGTCGGTGGAGGTGGCATTGGAGCCAGACGGGGGAGCTCATGGTGATGCGCTGGCAGCCTTGCCGGGGGCGACCACATCGGTCAAGATGGGGGACAAGTGGCGGCTGTACACCGAAGACCCTTCGACACTGCTGCCGCGGGTGATGGACTATGCCCGTTTACACGAACTGCGTGTGGTCAGCCTGAGCACCCTGGGACCCAGCCTGGAAGATGTTTTCCTGGAGATCACCGGTCAGCAGGTTGGTACGGTGCGCCACGAGGAGGGGGAAGGTAGGCCCCAACGGCAGGGAATGAGAGACCGGATGGGAGGTGGACGATGAAAGACGAAGGGATGGGACGACTGCGAAACGAACTGGCCGAGGCATGGACAGTGACCATCAAAGACATGAAGGTCTATTACCTGAAACCTGGGATGATCATGTTCGGCTTCCTGATGCCTTTCTTTATGTTCTTCTCCTTCTCAGTGCAGCGGGATATGGCTGCCGAACAGGGCGTCGCCCGGCTGCTGGCTCTGACGCTATTTTTCACAGCGGCTGCCGCTGGACCGTTCATCATTCCCATGGAGCGACGCCTGGGCACTTATGACCGGCTGCTGGCAGCGCCGATGTCGCTGCTGACCCTACTCCTTGGAAAGACGGCGGTGGGGGCGTTGTTCGCCATCGGTACGTCGACCTTTGCGCTGCTCGTCGGTGTGCTGGCCTTTGGCGTGAACATCGCCCAGCCCTGGCTGCTGGTTGCCGGTATGATCCTGGGGGCATTCTCCTTCTCTGCCCTGGGGCTGATCTTTGGTTCCATCCCCACTCGCAACCCTGGTGATGTACAGATGCCCAGTACACTGCTGCGATGGGGACTGCTCTTCATCAGTGGCGTCTTTATTTCGCTGGCAGATATGGGAGCGCTGGCGCGGGCGTTAGCCTATATCTCGCCTCTGACCTACGCCCAGGACTTGATGAATCACGCCGTATTGGGGCATGGCCTGCTCAACCCGTGGCTGGATCTTACTGTGCTGTTAGCTAGCGGTGTCCTGTTTTTAGTGCCCTCTGTTTTAATGCACCGGCGGGGCAGGAAACTGGGATATTGATAGCATCGTCCACCAGGCAGGGGTGGAGCGTTTCTAAGCAATCACCCATCAAGCGTAAGACATTTCCGATCTAATCCCCTCTCCCCAAATCCCTATCCTTTACCCACCCGCAGCATCTCGGCGTACACATCCGACGTCTATTATAGACGCACTGTATCCACAAGTGCATAAATATCGCATATAATCCAACCATCACCCATTAAACAGGAGATGTTTGGTTGAACAGTGAAAATAATCTCAAAACCATCCGCTATCTCACCCCCGACAATGTGCTCTTATCCCACAGAGGCCGGCTCAAGATATTTATTTTGCAGTTGGTCGCCCGTTTTCTGCCGGGTCGTTTTGCCATCTGGTTATCGCTTCTAGATGAGGAAGTGTTGGAACGACAGGTACAGATCAAGTTTGGCATCCGCTCCCTCATCCCCGGCAGCAGTGCTTATGATGTCCCACGGCTGCACCTGATCGTAGAGCGGAAGGATTGGCTGGCTTTACACACAGACGCGCTGCTGGCGCTTGAGGCTATCCCTGACGACTCCCAGGAGACACCAGAGCAGCAAGGTTCCAGCATCGCTCTTAAGCCTATTCTCGACCTGCTGCAGCGGATCGACCGCGACCTGATCGCTGTGCACGGTCGCTTCCGAATCAACTTCCTCGAGCTGGAACAAACTCGTACACTGACTCTAGCACTGAACGATAGCTCTCTCTCCCCGTCCGGCAGTTTTTTCGATGTAGACGTTCCCCGACCTACACTCGACAGCATCCTGACCGGTGAGTTGGACATAAGCAGCGCTTTCCTGCGCGGCCGCATCCGCGTCGGCGGTGATACGGGTCTGGCAGCGAAACTGGTGAATGCCCTCAACCCACCAGCAACTTACCCACCCAGTCTGGACACCCCCAACGCCTACGTCGGTCTCACCGATCATCCCCTCGACCGGAATGCGATCAATTTAGATAATGTCTTTGACCTGTTTGGTGTTCCACCTCGATCGGCGTCCTGCGTGCTGCGGGTGGATTTGTCCGAGCGGCGGGACAACAGTTTCATCTTTCGAGCTCGCGGCTACGACATTTATCGCAACCGGCGCATGGAAATGGATCACACCTACGTTACCGATGATGAAATACCCTACACAATATTGACCTTGCAGCTTGTCTTCTTACGGGCTGATGTATACCGGGTGCGGTTGGCAGCAGGTGACTGTGTAAGTGATAAAGTCACCCCTATGATTGCCAGCGACATCACCGATCCTCAGCTTGAGGTCACACTTGAGGAGCAGCCCGACCACTACCTGCTGCGCACCAGGGCGTTGTGTCTCAAAATCTACCGTGAAGATTTTCGCACCGAGGTCATGGACACCGCCGGGCGGAAAGTGACCAAGATCGGTGGACGGCAAAAGACGCTCTTTTCGACGGTGCTAGACTCTTTTCCCACTGGCATCATTCATGACGACGAAAGTGATATGGACTTTGTTGTGGAGAACTTCACAATAGCTCCCAACGAAGCCATATACGGTTTTGGCGAGCGCTTCTCAACCCTGAACAAGCGTGGACAGACGGTGGGGCTGTGGGCTGTGGACGGACTGGGCAACACCAGCGGGCGCACCTACAAGAATGTC
>JAUXFR010000214.1 GCA_030622805.1 Anaerolineae bacterium
AATATTCTAAGTGAGAATCCTGCGTCAAACGTTTGCGGAAGACGTAGTAGCTCCATCCTTGATAGATCAATATCATAGGCACAAAGATAAGCGCCACAACCGTCATCACCTTCAGTGTGTAATCGGAAGCTGAAGCATTGTAAATCGTCAGACTCCAGTTCGGGTCCAGGCTGGATACCATCACCCGCGGATAGGAGATCAAGAAGAGGGTGATTACGGAAACCACGATGGTTATCGCCGTCATAAGGAACGCCCAGCCGTTCATCTGCTTGCGAACGAAATATCCCGCCAGCAAGATCGCTGCCACGCCAATTAGCGGTACCAAGCCTGGGATAATACCTTTGTGAGCCAGGAAATCTGTGGCAAAGTATGTCGCCACCAGGAAGCCCAGCAGAAAGAGAACCACCACCAGCCAAAGACGCCTGGCGATTGCCTTCGCCTTCTGCTCTATCTCCCCCGTTGTCTTCAAACTGAGGAATATAGCGCCGTACAGCGTGAAGGTCAGCACCGCAGTCACACCCGCCAGAAGCGCGTAGGGGTTTAACAAGGTGAAAAAATTACCCACGTACTGCATCTCTGCGTTAATTGGCACACCGCGCACCATATTCGCCAGCGCCACCACAATCAGCAGCGGCGGCACCAGGCTGCCCACGAAGAGGCACCAGTCCCATACCTTCCGCAGGCGGGGATCATCTGTCTTGCTGCGGTATTCGAACGCCACCCCGCGCACAATCAAAGCCAACACCACTACAAACAGCGCCAGATAAAACCCGCTGAACATCGTTGCATACCACTCCGGAAATGCGGCGAACGTCGCACCTCCTGCAGTCAGAAACCAGACTTCGTTCCCATCCCAATGCGGACCGATGGTATTGATCATCAGACGGCGTTTATAGTCAACCTGAGCGGGATCCTTATCCTTGCTCAGAAAAGGCAGCAGGATGCCAACTCCGAAATCGAAACCTTCCAGGATAAAGAAGCCGACATACAGTACAACAATTAAGATAAACCAAATTGTATTGAGATCCATTGTTTGTATCCTCCTTAATCCTGTGCTCCCAAGAGCGATGGAGCCTGCTCCATGTCCTCTGCTGAGTCATCTTCGCCGCCCGGGATGCCTGCCCTGGCGTATTTTACCAACAGATAGACATTCACCACCATTAAAACGCCGTAGATCAACGTGTATCCAAGCAGGGTTGTCAGCACCTGCCAGCCAGGAACTACCACCGAGACACCATCTTCCAACAGCATCAATTCGTACACAATCCACGGTACACGCCCCATCTCGGTCATGATCCAACCCGCCGAATTGGCGATGTAGGACAGGGCGATCGCCCAGACGAACAGCTTCAGCCAGCGGGAACCCGTGTCGAGCTTTTTACCCAACACCAGGAAGATCGCGTACGCCGCCAGCCCCAGTAGCAGGGTGCCCGCACCAACCATAACCCGGAAAGCCCAGAAGACGACCGTTACCGGCGGAATGTAGTCACCCGGGCCGAACTCCTCCACATACGCCGCCTGCAGCTCATTTATACCCAGTATCTCGCAATCTAAAGTATTGTACGTCAGCAAACACAGCAAATTTGGGATGCGGATGGAGAACACGTCCTGCCGCTGATCCTGATCGCTGATGGCAATGACTGAAAAAGACGCCGGGGACTCGGTGTCCCACAGCGCTTCGGAAGCCGCCAACTTCATGGGCTGTGTTTCCGCTAGGCGCTGCCCCTGAAAATGCCCGATCAGACCGACCAGCATGATCGCAATCGCGCCGATAATCGCCGCAATCTTAAACGAACGCTGAAATGCGTCGACATTCTTCTTCCTCAGCAGGTGATAAGCACTGATCCCCATAACAAAAAAAGCCGCCGTGGTGAACCCGGCAAGCACTGTATGGGGGAACTGCAACCAGACATTAGGATTTGTTATCAGGGCCAGGAAATCGGTCATTACCGCCCGTCCGTTCTCGATTGCGTACCCGACCGGCTCCTGCATAAACGAATTGGCGATCAGAATCCACAACGCCGAGATGTTCGCTCCGATCGCTACAATCCAAATGGCTGCAGCATGGGCACCCTTCGAGAGCTTATCCCAGCCGAAGATCCACACACCGATGAAAACAGACTCGACGAAGAACGCCATCAGGGCTTCGATCGCCAGTGGAGCACCGAATACATCCCCGACAAATCGCGAGTACTCCGACCAGTTCATCCCAAACTGGAACTCCTGCACAATACCGGTGACAACACCCATGGCGAAATTGATCACAAACAGCTTCCCCCAGAATTTCGTCATATCTTTATACACTTCCTTTCCAGTTCGCACGTAAATCGTTTCCATGATCGCCGTGATCACAGAAAGTCCCAACGTGAGCGGAACAAAAAAGAAATGATAAACTGTTACGATGCCAAATTGAAGTCTGGCAAGAATTAATGGGTCCATAAATCATCCTCCTTTAATAAATTCCTATGAACGCCCAATTAAATAATAAGAGAAATTTGTGCTCCGGTCAACGATATAATGTCACCAATATAAAATGACTATTCACACGTTATCTCTGATCGGCTTGAGCGAAGAAGTACGAAAGACAACAGACGAAGAACGGAAGACGAAAAAACAGGTTGATGATGTTGAGGCAGTGAAAGGAAATGAATTGCCAGGGGTTAAGTGTCAGTGGGTAGGGTTGTCTACCTCGGCCAGAATCCTCGCTGCACCGACCGTACCGACTCAACCGTGACAAATGCCTGTGCGTCGCACTGAACCACAATATCCACCACCCTGTCAGTCTTGCGGCGCGGCACATAACAGTTGATCAGCGTAACCGTGCCCCCCTTACCCTGAGCCGGGATTTCAGTCAGTCCGTACCCGCGCTCGCGCAGTGTCTGAGCGATCTTAGCTCCCAGATTCGGGCTGATGATGCGCAGACGCGTATACCCCAGCGCCAGACGCGACTCTATCGTCATCCCCACAATCAGACCGGTCGCAAAGCCGGCTGCGTAACCGATGATCAGGTTCCACTCACTGCTGCCAATCACACTGCTGATGACGGTGATAAATAACAGCGCCTGCAAAAAGCCAAACACCCACGCCAGCAGCTTGCGTCCCTGAAACACCATCATTAAGCGCGTCGTGTACAGCGATATATCCACAATCCTGAGCGCGAATATGGCCAATCCAGCCAGGAAATAAGGAAGAAGTTCCAGTATCTGAACCATTTCTTATGCTCGCCAGAAACCACGCCGCACAGGTCGTACATCCTCCGCTGTGATGAAGGCTGTGGGGTCGATTTGATTGATAATGTTTCGTACGTGCTCGACACGTTTTCGCCGAACACTGCAGTGCAGCAGCGCCACCATGCCGTCCTTACCACGCGCAGGCACCTCGGTCACCGCGAACCCGTCCTCACGAAGCCTCCCTGCGATAGCAGAGCCAAGCCGTGGGCTTATGATCCGGAGTTGAATAAAACCAACCGCCAGCTTCTCTTCGATCAACATCCCAACCACGTTGCCAGTGGCGAACCCCGCTGCATAACCGATTACTTTTAACACGCTATCAAGATCTGAGAGCACAATACCGATTGCGACAATGAATATCGCCGCCTGGAAGAACCCCAATATCCAGACAATTCCCCTTTTGCCGCGCATCACGAACAAAACGCGCATTGTGTCCAGACTCATATCTGTCACACGTAAAAGAAAAATGAGCCCTGCCCCCAGCCAGGCCTCA
>JAUXFR010000237.1 GCA_030622805.1 Anaerolineae bacterium
ACAGGCGGCGGCTACTCTCCGGAGGGTGAATTTTGGATCAATGGAAAACCAATTGATATGGTCGACTATCAGGGCACTCTGACCACGCTATGGGTTGCCGCTATCAACAACGACGCCAGCCTGGAAGTGACGGGTAAGAGCAACAGTAAGGAGACCTATCGTATGGTCGGCGATCCAACAGAAGGTGCACTGGTAGTCGCAGCAGCCAAGGTTGGCGCCCGATCAGAGAGCCTGAATACGGCCTACCCGCGCGTGCAGGAAATTCCTTTTGACTCTGAACGCAAAAGGATGGTAACCATTCATGCTCTACACGACCCGCGCCCTGAGGATATCTCTCCTTTTGATGATGAAAAAATTAAGCCAAAAGGTTACGTAATTGCCGTCAAAGGAGCGCCTGACCTGGTGCTCGATTTATGCAACCGGTACCAGTGCATGGATGATACAAGGAAAACATTGGACGAGCGGCAGCGAATGGAAATCCTGCGTGCAAATGACGTCATGACCCAGAACGCTCTGCGTGTGCTTGGAATGGCTTACAAGGTAGTTCCAGAAATTCCCACCAATATATTCACTGACGACCTAGAAAAAGGGTTAACCTTCGCTGGTATGGTTGGCATGATCGATCCACCGCGACCCGAGGTTGCCCCTGCCCTGGATATGGGTCGCAAAGCTGGCATCCGTACGGTTATGATCACCGGCGATTTTCCGAATACTGCCCGATCGATTGCCGAATCGATCGGACTTTTACGTCCCGGCAAACAGGTGCTCACCGGTCCAAATATCGATACAATGGACGAAGAAACCCTCTTCCGGGAAATCGATGCTACGGATGTCTTTGCACGGGTCTCCCCAGAGCACAAGCTGCGGATTGTCGAGGCGCTGCGCAAACACGGTGATGTGGTCGCTATGACGGGCGATGGCGTCAACGATGCGCCTTCAATCAAACGGGCAGACATCGGTGTCGCAATGGGTATCACCGGCACTGATGTGGCAAAGGAAAGCGCAGACATGGTGCTTACTGACGATAATTATGCCAGCATTGTATCTGCCATAGAACAAGGGCGTGTAATTTACAGCAACATCCGTAAGTTCGTTTACTATTTGCTTTCCTGCAACCTGGCTGAGATCGCCACCATCTTTCTGGCGACGCTTTATACCGGTGTCTCCCCACTGACCCCGCTGCAGCTTCTTTGGTTGAACCTGATCACGGATGGCGCACCGGCGCTGGCACTGGCAACCGAGAAAGGTGATCCGGATATCATGGATCAGCCTCCACGACCACCTTCCGAACCCATAATCAACCGCTTTATGCGTGTTGGGCTTTTGGTGCAGACCATCGCTATCACGTCGGTTACCCTGGCTGCGTACTTTATGGGTCTGCACTTATTCCCCGACGAACCGATAATCTCAACCACAATGGCATTCGTGACCCTATCTTTCTCGGAGCTTCTGCGAGCTTTCACGGCGCGATCCGAGCGCTATCCGGTGCTGAAGATCGGCGTATTTAAGAACAAGATTATGAACATCGCTGTGGTGACCTCCCTGATCTTGCTTCTAGCGGTGGTCTACATCCCCTTCCTACAGCCCATATTCAAAACCGTGCCGCTGACCTGGGAACAGTGGCAGTATATGCTGCCGCTGCTGTTCGTTCCAGCCATTGCCGCTGAACTGACCAAGCTGGTGATGGGTTGGGTAAGAAGTAAGCGGGTACATGGATGAACGCGGAAATTTACAGGTTACTCAGCTTAAGCAATAGAAACAGGAATATTCATGTTAGAATTAATGCTACTAATTGAACTGTAATGCTCAGGATAAAATGATGACAACCGAAACTATCGGGCAGATGACCCAATCTGAATTTAAAAAATTACTTGAGACTGTGATAGAAGCGACTGTTGAACAAAAACTTCTCGAGATATTGGGTGATCCAGATGATACGTTAGAGATTCATAAAGCAGTCAGGGAGAGACTCACACAACAGATGGGTTACATTACCTCCGGTGAATATGGAAAACCAATTGAGGATGTGATCCAAGACTTAGGATTAGAATAGGGGATGTATCAAATCAATTTTCTAGACGCTGCCACGAAGGATCTTTCACGTCTGGACAAACCAAACGCTCAACGAATACTAAACCGAATTCGTTGGTTAGCAGAAAATATAAGCTCAATCAAACATCAACAATTAAGTGGGGATTTTGCTGGATTGTATAAACTGCGGGTGGGGAATTATCGAGTGATCTACGAAATTCTACACGTTGAGCATATAATGATTATACACTTGATAGGGCATCGAAGAGAGATTTATAAAAGGTAACTCAGGTTTTTTCCATTACCTGACATTCGGGCTGGCTAACAGCATAGGTCCGTCGATTTAACAGGAGTTATTCGCCCCATATTGGTAAATCTTGTATCCTAATCATGTGCTGTTCAATTACAACAATACTTCCTGATTCAAGGGACTCTCGTAGTGCTTCTAAATTAGATAGCACTAATGACAATTAACGTTCTGGACGTCGCTCCTTACCTCGCCTAAAAAGGATAACAGAGGGTTTCAATTCCTGCCTAAGCACCAACAATGTACCAAAATCGGTGTCCGCAGACACAATTATGCATTGTGCATTGTACAACCTCGGACGTTTACACCTTCACTTCAAGTAAATATCACATACTGCCTGAGGAACTTATCGATCTCGGTATACATGTGCGCGATGGTTTCTTCCTTGCGGAAACCGTGCCCCTCACCCGGGTACAGGTGGTATATGTGCGGCACACCACGCCTGCGTAAAGACTCGACCAATTCGTCCGACTGCGCACGCGGCACGACCTGGTCGTCCTCGCCCTGGAATACGGCGATCGGGTCCTGAATTTTATCAACGAAGAAAATCGGGGAACGCTCACGGTAAAGATTGGCTGCGTCAGGCAGCGGTCCTATCAATGTTTCCGAGTAATGCGCCTCAAATTTGTGTGTGTCAGCCGCCAGCGTGAACTGGTTTGTCACACCAAACAGGTTGATACCAGCCTTGAAGAATCCCGGATGATCCTGCATAGCTTTCAACACCGTGAATCCACCGGCGCTGCCGCCCATGATCACGATTTTCGAGTCATCCACCAGTCCCTGGTCGACCAGGTGCTGCGCGCCGCTGAGTGCGTCCTGTACATCGCAAACGCCCCAACTGCCGCGCAGCAAATTGCGAAAATCCCTTCCATAACCCGTGCTGCCGCGATAGTTCACATCCAACACAGCATAGCCGCGCGTGGCGAAGAACTGGCAGGATTGATCGAACTGCAGGAATCGCTGGCTGGTCGGTCCTCCGTGAATGCGCACGATCAAAGGG
>JAUXFR010000045.1 GCA_030622805.1 Anaerolineae bacterium
CCCAGATATATGGCGGCATAAACCAGCCAACCTGCGATAATCAATCGGCTGCGACCGATGCGGTCGGACAAACCACCAGCCGGTGTAGAGACCAGCGCGTAGACCAGGTTGAAGACGACCAGCATGCCCAGCACCCCCGCGACACTTATGCCGCGCTCCTGAGCTCGCAGGATCAGGAAAGCGTCCGAAGAGTTTCCCAAATCGAAGATGCCCACGATAATCATGAAAACCATGAAGGGCTTGCCGAGCGATTTGAATGCGAATTTGGGCGCTGAACGCTGTCCAGTAACTGCTACATCGTGCGCGCCGAGCGCCAGAACGAGCACAGCCAGTACGGCCGGTATCAGGCTTATCAGTACGATCGTCTGAAATGTAGATTTTCCCAACTCGAACGAGTTGGATTGCAGCCACCAAACAACGCCCAGTGCAATCAGCAGACCTATCATGGCGCCGGCAGTGTCTGCAGCTCGTTGGAAACCAAACGCCAGGCCGCGCTGTTTTTCCTCAACAGAGTCTGCAATCAAGGCGTCGCGCGGCGCAGTACGGACGCCCTTACCCAGGCGGTCAGCCCAGCGCACAGCAGCAACCTGCCACCAACTGCTGGCTATATAAAAGAAGGGCTTGGCGAGCGTTGAGATGCCGTAGCCGGTAACTGCCAGCCACTTCCGCCCTCCAATTCGATCGGAGAACCAGCCTGAGAACAACTTCAGCAGGCTGGCGGTCGACTCTGCCACACCTTCGATCAGACCGATAATCGAGGTCCTCACCCCAAGCACACTGAACAGGAACAGCGGCAGGATGTTTATCACCATCTCGCTGGAGATGTCCATAAAGAAGCTGGTCAGGCTGACCGCCCATACATTGCGCGGCAGGGAGCGGACGCTCATGGAGCTGCGGAGTTCATCGTTTTTCTTGGTATGTTTGGATTCTATTGCTGACTCCTTACTACGTTCTGGAAATCGCTGCCGGAGGGTTCCTGGAAAACACGCAGCTCGAATTCTGGTACTACGGCGAGCAGGTGATCGAATATTTCCGCCTGGATGGCTTCGTACCCCAGCCATTCTTGTAGATTATTAAGCATTTGTTCCTTTCTATAGCTAATGATCGGTATCAAAATTATAACATTTACAATACTTCAACTTCATCCATGAACTGCTTCTCGTAGAGGTTGCGATACAGTCCATCCTCAGAAAGCAGCTTTGCGTGAGTGCCCGTTTCCACGATCCGTCCGTTGTCCACGACGCAGATTTGATCCGCTTTGCGGATTGTGCTCAGCCTGTGTGCGATCACGATCGCTGTACGTCCTGTCAATAATTTCTCGAGCGCTTTCTGGATCAGCACTTCCGTCAAGGTATCTACGCTCGCGGTTGCTTCGTCTAGAATCAAGATTCTTGGGTCGGCGAGCGCCGCACGCGCGATGCAGATCAACTGCCTCTGCCCCACGGATATGTTCACTGCACCCTCCAGGATGGGTGTCTGGTAGCTGGCCGGCATCTCCTGGATGAATTCATGTGCGTATGCCAGTTTTGCTGCCTGTACAACCGCCTCAGAGCTGGCGTCTGGTTGACCGTAGCGTATGTTATCTTCAATTGTGCCCGAGAAAAGGAAAGGATCCTGTGGGACAAGTCCGGCTTGTTTACGCAGTGATTCCTGTGTCACCGATCGCACATCCAGGTCATCGATCTTCACGCACCCATCGCTGACTTCATAAAGACGGACGATCAATTTGGCGATGGTGGATTTGCCTGCTCCCGTGGGACCCACGAGTGCGATCGTCTGACCAGGCTGGATGGATAAACTCAGGTTGTGCAGCACCTCCGGCATGTCATATCGGTATCTGAAAGAGACATCATCAAGCTCGATTTTCCCCTGAATCATCGGCATGATGATCGCATCTGGTCGATCTGTTATCCCTGGCAGTGTATTTAACATTAGCAGCACCTGCTCTCCACCTGCCATCGCGGACTGCATGGTGGTATATATGCGGCTCAACTCCTGGATAGGCTGGAAGAAGCGCGTAACGTATGCCAGGAACGCGACCAGAACACCGAGGGTAACACTTCCGCCAGCAATTGCCCTGCCCCCATACCAGAGCACGATTGCCATTGCCACCGTTGCTAAGAATTCGACGCTGGAAAGGAACACAAAGGAAAGCCTCAGTGCATCAACATTCGCCTGCCTGTTTGCCCAATTCACTGTTTCAAAGCGTTCCTCAATCGCTTTTTCCTGTACAAATGCCTGGATCACACGCATTTCGTCGATGTTCTCTGCCAGTCTCCCGACGAGCGCTGCGAGACGCGTACGAATCACACGAAATGCAACCTGAGCTCGCTTAGAAAATATATAGGTAATAAGAATCATCACGGGCAGCACGGTGAATGTCAGCAGCGCCAACATTGGCTCCATTAAGACCATCACGACGACGATGCCGATCAGTATCAGCACATCGCCGACCAGGTTGATCAACCCCTGTGTCAGGAAATCATTGATCACGGCTACATCATTGATCATTCGTGAGACGGTCACGCCGACGATATGCGTATCGTGATAGCTGAGTGGGAGTGCTTGCAGATGGCGAAATAGGGCTTCCCGCAGATCGGCGAGTACACGCTGACCCACCCAGGAAAGGTTGTACTGCAGTGTGGCGGTGGCACCGTAAAGAGCGGAAAACGTTATCGCAGTAAGTATCGCCATTCGTGCCAGTCCGGATGTGTCGCCAACGGTTATATAATTGTCGATTGTGATCCCAATCAGGATAGGGATAAGCAGGGTCAATCCGGTTACTACCAGCATCAGGAAAAATGCCAGCGCCATCCTTTTCCGATACGGTTTCAGGAAGACGATCATGCCGGTAATCACCCTCCAGTTGAATAAACGCCCCTTCTCACCGGTACCACCGAGTTTCCGGATCGCGCCTCTTGGACCCATACCCGGGCTGAATGAAAAACTCATCGTTGGTCCCCCAATAGTGATCGTTCTTGAGGACGCAGCTGCATCTGATAGATTTCAGCGTATGTTGAAGAAGTTTCCAGCAATGTCCGGTGTGTGCCTCGAGCGATTATCCTGCCCTTATCCAGCAGCAGGATAAGGTCCGCTTTGCGGATGGTGCTCAATCGATGGGCGACCACGAAAGATGTGCGTCCACTCATCAGACGCATAAGTGCCGTCTGGATCAGGTGCTCTGTTTCGGTGTCAACACTGGAAGTGGCATCATCCAGGATCAGGATGCGTGGGTCGGTCAGCAGCGCCCGCGCAATCGCAATACGCTGTTTCTGCCCGCCTGAGAGGGTGACGCCGCGCTCACCGACCTGGGTGTCGTACCCATCAGGCATTTCCATGATGAAGTGATGCGCCTGGGCGTCTTTGGCTGCTGCGATGATGACTGCCTCGTTCGCCGACGGATCTCCGAACGCAATATTCTCATGAATGCTGGCTGCGAACAACCTTGTATCTTGCAGGACAATACCGATCTGCTCTCGCAGCGAGTGAAGTTTTACTGCGCGGGTATCGTGACCGTCGATGAGAATGCGACCTTCAATGGGATCGTAGAAGCGAGCGACCAGGTTGATAATTGTGGATTTACCCGACCCCGTAGCGCCCAGCAGCGCTACGACCTGTCCGCGATTCACCTCAAATGAGACGTCTCTCAGTACGGGATGATTATGGTTATAACCAAAGCTAACGTCATCGAACCGCACCAATCCATGCACGACCGGCATTTCTATCGCGTGCGGGTCGTCCTGAACATCTGGGACCGCATCGAGGATTTCAAATACACGTTCACCTGCTGAAGCCGCGATCGCCAGGATGGGGACAATTCGCCCAAACAGGCTCAAAGGTCTGATGAGCTGAGCCAGATATGTGATAAACGCCACCAGCATCCCTAAAGTTAGCTCCCCTTGGGAGAACAGATAGCCACCGTACCACAGGATAATCACTGTCCCGAAATTGGCGATCAGGCTCAGTAAAGGTACGTTTACGGCCTGAATACGCGCAGCCTGGACACTCAGACCGAACCAGCGTTCGTTTTGTGCCAGAAAAGCATCGATTTCTGCGTCTTCCTGGGCGAAGCCTTTCACCACCAGCGAACCACGCAGGTTCTGCTCCACATGGCTGGCGATAACGCCAAGCTGGTTTTGAATTTTTAGCGAAAGGGGCCGGAAATGACGTCCGAAAACATACGCCCGATGGATCAACAGCGGCAGGGTCAGGACAACAATTATGCCCAGACTAGGGCTCATCCATATCAAAACTGCTGCGGTACCGATCAATAGTACAAGCCCTTCAACGAGCCGCAATATCGCGCGTCCTGTCAGGAAGCGGATTCGTTCGACATCCTGGGTGGTTCTTGTCAGAATCTGCCCACTTTCCATCTGGTCATGGAACGAAAATGAGAGCTGGTTGAGTTTGCGTTGGATGGCATTTCTCAAGTCGAATGCAACGTTCTGAGAAGCCACCTCAGTCCAGTTCCCCTGCAGGTACATGAGCACTGCTTTAATCGCACTGATTGCCAGCAAACCGAGGACCGCACGACCGAGCAGTAGTAAATCATTTTCATATATACCGATATCGATGATCCAGCGCACAAATTGAGGGGTGAGGATGCTGATCCCTATAATCACCAGCATGGCTGCGTAAACCCCACTGGTTAGCTTCCAGTATGGTTTCAGATAGCGCAGGCAGCGCCACAGGATCTCGGCGGTGTTCTTTTGGGGATGCGGTGAAGAGAAAGGTTTTGAAGACATAGTAAAGAGCTTGCTTCCAATTGTAACTTGATTCTTTCCAGGCGATTACTTCACTCCAAAGAACTTCAGGGAAAACGTATAGGGAATTAAAGGGTACAATAGATTGCTGATCGATGAGATGATGCACATGTCGAACCCGGATTGGCACACAAGTATCAGATAATCACCGGTATTTTTATTCAGACCTGGTATAGAGGAGCATAAACGATGAGCGATACCAACAAAATTGGAAGACGGCAGTTGCCTACAATCTTTCTGTTCAGTGTTCTGTTTTTATTCTTTATCCAGCTGCTCGTAGATTTTGTGGAAGGGATTTACGCTTTTGGTTTGGCTGGAACCAGCATCCCACCTGAAATCATCGCTATCTTGCTTTTTTTTGCACCGCTGCTGATGCTGCTGTTCCGCAGAGGCATTCCTGGTTGGGCAGTCGTTCTGGTTGGGGAGATAATGGTGATCAGCAGAGCTGTTGAAGTGATGCTCCCAACTCGCGGCAGGATGCTTGTCGCTGGAGTTGGAGTGGCATGCTTCCTGATCCTTTTCCCATCTTTGATCTGGTATCGTGGTCGCTTGTCCAGCAAAACTAACACACTGGTGATTGGGATGAGTCTGGCGCTGGCATTAACGATGGCGGTGACGTTCCGAGTTGTGAATTCGAGCCTGGACATCACCACAGATGGAGGACTTCGCTGGCTTGGCTGGCTGTTGGCGTTTCTGCTGGGTATATTGATATTGAGACTCTACCCATCCTTGAACTTACCTGAGAGTGGGTCGGAGCACAAATCTAACGCGGGATTTGGTAAAGTTACCAGACTTGCGTTAGGGATCATGGCGGCTATTATCATGCTGTATTTTACCTTCATCGCTCCTAATGTGATTGAAAGATGGACGGAAGGGAACTACCTGCTGATCGTTTCTGTGATCGCAATCGTGCTGGGATTGTTCGCTGCTGTACTGGTTTTCCGACCATCATGGCTGAGAAATCTGTCCCTGACCGTGGTATGGATCTGGAACCTGGTGTTTGTTTTTGCGCTGGTGGCGACCATTTACATCAACCAGATTGATTTCCCTGTCGAAGTGAGCGCCTATCCATTGTACGCACCAGAAGTACCCGTGTGGTCTTTGATACTGCTTCTGGCGACGCTGGTATTGTTTCCGATCGTGTTGGTGGATTTTATGCTGTTCTACCGGGAACTGGTTGCGATCAAGCCATCTTATCCCCAACTGGGAGGCGGGTTTGCCAGCGCGGGTTTTTTTGCCATGCTGATGGTGCTGTCCCATGTATTTACCACGGTGTATGATTACATACCGGTTGTCGGACCATTCTTCAGAGATAAATTCTGGTTTGTGTACCTTGTAGTCGGCGTTGTGATGATCATGGCGTTATTCCTGGTGCGGACAGCGACACATGAGCGCACAGCAATGTCAGAGGACGATAAGCTGCCCTACGGCAGCTTCATCCTGGTGGCGATCTTCGCCTTTATTACGATTACCGCTGCCATCCTGTTCGACCCGCAGCCAGGAAGTGCGACGAAAGAGACGAACTCGTTGAAAATCCTGACCTACAATATCCAGCAGGGCTACAGTGATGGTGGGCTCAAGAACTACGATGGACAGCTTGATCTGATCAGGGAGATCGACGCTGATATCATCGGTCTGCAGGAATCGGATACCAACCGCATCGCCAACGGCAACGCTGACGTGGTGCGCTATTTCGCAGAACGACTGAACATGCATACCTACTTTGGTCCAAAGACAGTTACGGGGACCTTTGGAGATGCATTACTCTCTAAATACCCCATCGAGAATCCACGCACGTTCTACATGTACAGTGAGGGGGAGCAAACCGCCACCATCGAAGTGCAGATAACGGTCGAGGGGGAAACGTTCAATGTCTATGTCACGCACCTGGGAAACGGCGGACCGATGGTACAGCAACAGCAGGTGCTTGAGGTTTTGGATGGTAAAGAGAACGTGATCCTGATTGGGGATTTTAACTTCCGCCCGTATGAGGAACAATACGCAATAACAACAGAAATATTGGTAGACGCCTGGATTGTGCGCTGGCCAGACGGTAATATTGATCAAGGCATAGACCCCACAGAACGCATCGACCATACCTTCCTGACGCCTGGTATGAACGTTATCGATTCGGAATATATACCTGATCCAGCTTCCGACCATCCAGCGATGTGGACGATTATCTCCTGGTAGGGGCGCAATAAACCTTGCGAGGGTTTTGATTGAGATTCATCATAATTTATTGATCATCACGGCTTGCTAGATTTCCCAATGCTTGAACAACCATCGCAAGGTTCTCTGAGTGTATGCTCCGGCATATTCTAATTCTATGTAAAACGCGAGGTTGTTAAAGTCAAGTATAATCTTCAGAGCTAAACGCTCCGGGAGTCTAAATTAATGAGAAGAAAAATTTTAATACTGATTGGCATCGGGCTGGTTTTTCTTTATATAACAGCATGCTCGCCGATCGAAAACCTGACTGGTGGAAGCAGAAAATTACCAGGTAAAGGTGTAACTGTTACTATGGGACAGGCTACATGGGATACTGGATGGTTCCAGGCCCAGGTATATAAACTACTGCTTGAGGAACTCGGTTATACGGTGGGTGAGATTGAAACGCTCAACAACGTGGCTTTCTACGTTTTTGCCGCGCAAGGTGATGTCGGCTTATGGGCTAATGGCTGGTTACCCTTGCACGACTATTATCTAAATTTAGAGAATGTCGCTGGAAAGGTTAGACCGATAGGCTTCCAGGTTGAGGGCGGCGCGCTTCAGGGTTACCTGGTGGATAAAGCCACAGCCGAGGAGTTGGGAATCACCAATCTTGGGGACTTGACGGATCCGAAAATCGCTGCATTTTTTGATAAGGATGGGGATGGAATGGCTGACCTGATCGGTTGTAATACGGGCTGGGCTTGCGAAACCGTTATCGAGCACCATCTGGATGAATACGAATTGCGCGATACGGTTGCACAAATTCAGGGTGATTACTCTGCGCTAATGGGTGAAACGATCGCACGTTACGAACGGGATGAACCGGTCTTGTTTTACACGTGGACTCCGAACTGGACAGTATCTGAGCTGGTTATTGGTGAAGATGTGATTTGGTTGAGTGTACCGTTCTCCTCCCTGCCGGATGAACCGGACGCCAATACAGCCGTGGACAGTGTGGTTGGCTGCCTGGAGACGCCGTGCGATACCGGATTTGATGTGAGCGATATAAGAGTGGTTGCCAATGTAAAGTTTCTGGGGGAAAACCCGGCAGCTTCCGTTTTATTTGAAAATGTAGTCATACCGCTGAATGATATCGCGGCTCAAAATGCGCTTATGTTTGCGGGAGAGAACAGCGAAGAGGATCTCAGACGTCACGCTGCAGAGTGGATTGAAGCTAATCGAGAAATCGTCGAGCAATGGCTGGAAAATGCACGGGCGGCGGTTAAATAAATGAGGGACAATTTCCCATGGGTTGGCATTAGCGTTAGGATAATTTTATGTTGAAAAACTTGAGTATCAGAAGCAAGATCATCATCGCCTTTACAATCGTCGCATTCGC
>JAUXFR010000021.1 GCA_030622805.1 Anaerolineae bacterium
CAGCGAGTGGCGATCGCCCGGGCGCTGGTCAACGACCCGGTCATTATCCTGGCGGACGAACCCACCGGCAACCTGGATACCAGTTCCGGCGAAGAAATTATGCAATTATTGATGGAGTTACACGAAAAGGGAAGCACCATCGTGATGGTGACCCACGAAGATGAGATCGCCGCTTACTCACAGCGAGTGATCCGCTTCCTGGATGGGCGTATTGAGACGGATGTGCTCAATGGAGAGGGTTCCAACGCAGAGCATCGGAACCAGGGGATAGAACATCGGAAACAGGAGAAAGAGCAAAGGAAACAGGGAAACCTGGGAGACATCCAGAGCCGGGAAGATGTCCTACAGGCTGACGGAGGTGCTTCATGAGGGCTTCCAAAGTAGTACGAATTGCATGGAAAGGGCTGGCGCGCAACAAGCTGCGCTCACTGCTGACCATGCTGGGTGTAATTATCGGCGTTTCGGCAGTGATCATCATGATCTCGATCAGTGCCGGTACAGAAGCGACCATCGAGGAACAGATCACCGGTCTGGGCAGCAACCTGATATTCGTACAGGCAAACTTCAGCCGGGGCGGCTTTGGTCCTGGAGGAGCTGGACAGGGAGAATCAGGCGGTCTGGTGTATGACGATGCCTTCGCCATCGCAGAAGAAGTGAACGGCGTGGCAGGCGTTGTGGTCGAACAGGGTAGCTCTGAGACGGTAAAAGCCATTAACGTCACCATCGATAATGTTTCCATCATGGGATCCACGCCAGATTTCCCATCCGTACGTGATATGGAGATCGCAAATGGTCGCTACTTCAACCAGGCAGAAGTGGACCGCAACCAGAAAGTGGTCGTGCTGGGTTCCAGCCTGGCAGAGGAGCTGTTTGGTGATCAGGTTCCTGTAGGTCAGGTTGTGACAGTGGGTAATACAAAATTGACTGTGATCGGCGTCTTCGAAGAAAAAGGTCTGGTTGGTGAAGTGGATTACGACATGCGCCTGTATATGCCTATCACGGTGGTGTTCCAGAAATTCACCCCATCCCAGTTTGCCAGGATTATGGGCAACCGGGTGCGCATGATCTATGTTGTAGTCGACGAGGGTGTAGAATCTCTTGAGGATGTGATCCTGCAAACTGAACTGCTGCTGGCCAAGCGTCACGATGTCAGCCTTGACGAACCGGACTTTGTGGTCACCACGCAGCAGGACATCATCCAGACCCAGGAAGCGACCACGGAAGCCTTCCGCAACCTGCTGGCGTGGGTGGCGGCGGTCTCCCTGCTGGTGGGTGGCATCGGCATTATGAATATCATGATGGTCAGCGTCACTGAACGCACGCGCGAGATCGGCATCCGCCAGTCCGTAGGCGCCAGCCCCAGCGACATCCGCTGGCAGTTCCTGACGGAAGCACTGCTGCTCAGCCTGATCGGTGGGCTGGTCGGTGTAGCTACCGGAATCGGAGGTTCCTGGCTCTTTGGTGAACTGGGCGGGATGCGCACGCTTATCGTTCCCACTTCCATCCTGCTGGCTTTCAGCTCCGCCGCTGCGGTGGGCATTTTCTTTGGCTTTTATCCCGCAAACAAAGCCGCTCAGCTCGATCCAATCGAAGCGCTGCGGCACGAGTAAGTTAAGGAAAACAGGACGCAGATGAACGCAGAATTCATAAATCTAACTGTATCTTATAAGACCAGGTACGAAAAATACTAAAGGGTAACTAAAGGAAGAAACTATGAAGAAAACAACTTTTTTGATCAGTATACTATTATTGGCGGCGATAGCAATAACCGCATGTGGTACATCCGGTGAGGACAATTCAGCCCAGGCAGCAATTGAGGTCAACACATCCGCCGATGCCTCCTCCCAGGTTCCAATAGCTGAGGGGGAGGAGCTTCGTCTTCGTGAAGGTGAAACACCATTATCTATGAAGCTCGCCCTGGGCACCTTCAAGCTCGAACAGACAGAATATCCAATCGACGCAGAACAGGCAGGAGTGCTCCTACCCCTGTGGAAAGCCCTGCGCAGCCTGAGCGAAAGCGAAACCAGCGCTGCTGAAGAGTTGCAGGCAGTCCTGAATCAGATCCAGGATACGATGACGCCCGAGCAAATCGCGGCCATCGAGTCCATGGAGCTGACAGCCCAGGACATGGGTACCATCGCTGAGGAATTCGGGTTGGATTTTGGGAATTTTGCAGGGCGGTTCGGGGAATTGTCTCCCGAGATGCAGGCCACAATGGAGGCGGCGCGTGAGAGCGGGCAGTCTCTCGGAAGAGGATCAGGCGGCGGACAGTTCCCTGGTGGTAGACCCGGTGGAGGTGAAGGCCTGTCAGGTGGAGGTGAAATAAGCCCCGAGGCGCGCGAGACGGCGATGGCAGAGCGCGGCGATTTTCGTGGCGCTCAATCGGGCTTAAATCCCATGCTGCTGGAGGCTGTTATCGAGTTTTTGCAGGGAAAAATCTAGCATTCCCCATGACCTTCGAGTTGTAAAAAAAATAATTAGCTGTATATCCGAAGCCCCCGGGTGTCCAACACCCAGGGGGCTTTCAGCGATGCAAGAGAATCGCCGTTCGGTGTGTAGCGACTTAAGGAGTACCTGGAATTGATCAGGATGGATATCAAGATTCGGTCAGGTTGCTCATAATACGCATGGCTAGTGCTTGAAAATCACATTTTAGTTCAACCGGATCAAATTTAATAAGCATCTTTACTGGCCAGCGTTTAATTTCATCTGGAAATTTCGCCGCCCGGTTTAATGCTATCGCGAACCAGTACAGGTCAAAGCCGGAATCTTTTTGCCGGGCTAGCTCTACCAGTTCGTCAAAAGGTGTCAATTGCAGAAGAAAATAAAGATCAATTGCGTCGCGTGGTTCGGCCCTACCAAAGAAAGCCAGGGCTTTGTCTGCTTGGAGATCTAGAAAATCGTTTACCAGCACACCCACATCGCTCAGTTCGACCGGTGCAAGACGGAATGCTGAGTCGAGCGCCAGATCAACCTTCAGTTGGTCATCCCCCCGGCTGGCTTGAAACTCAACAAAACTGGCAAAACGGCGTACAACCGAAATTTTTAATCCGGATTTTTGGGCTGATTGCTCAAGATGGTATGAAAACGGAAGGATCAGGTCAGGTTGGCTGGTGAACAGGTCCAGATCGTAAGAGATGCGGTGTCCGAGGTAGTATTCAGCTAAGGCTGTCCCGCCAGTCAGGTAAAAGAACTCCTGGTCTGGCAGATCGACAAACAGCTTTATAAAGGCTTTTTGCAATGAGGAGAGGATTCCCCTACCCTTTAGCACGATGTGTCTCCAGAAATCTCATCCATAGACTGCGCACCTCCTCTGGAAGCGTGATTTCGTCCAATACACTGGTGATATCTTCTATACTCAGGGCTTGGATATCCTCTGCCCTACCTTGGGTTAATACCTGCTGAATGTACCAAAGACGCTGGAATGGATCGGAAAGATCAATCCAATCGGTGCTCCAAACAATATAGGCAGGTGGGTGAATTAGTGACATCGTTTACATTCCTTCAACCATTATAACGCCACGCTTGAATGAGTACAAGGAATCCCTTTATTCACTAATCCCATGAATACGACACTCAAGCAATGCAACCAAACCACCACACAATTTCGCAGATTTGGGGCAGTAGAATAACCATAAAAAGCAGTGGGGTATAGGTCCGGTTTGCGTGTCCAGCGGGAGCGGGAAAAATTCATTGGCGTTATGCCCGAAGTCACTTTCGGAGTGGCACACCCTGGGGTTTTTACAGCAAAGCAGCGACGCAGGAGCAATGTTAATGGGAGAATTCTGGAACTCGCTCTCGTACAATAGAAAATCCGACGTATAATATAAGAAATTCAACATATTGGGAGGCTCAGTTATGCACGAAAAAAGCATCGAATTACTCAACAAGGCAGTCGCGGATGAATTGTCCGCAGTACACCAGTACATGTATTTCCATTTCCACTGCGAAGACCAGGGATACGATCTGCTGGCAGGTCTATTTTTTAAGACCGCCATCGAGGAGATGGGTCATATCGAACTATGCGCTGAACGGATCCTTTTCCTGCGCGGCGAAGTAGAGATGGTTGCTTCAATGGAGGTACAGAAAATCCACGATGTGCGTGAGATGCTGGTTTTAGCCAGGAAGATGGAAGAAGACAGCGCCCGGGATTACAATATCTGGGCAAACGAATGCTCTGCCAACGCTGATTCCGCGACGAAAACCGTATTCGAAGGGCTCGTAGCAGACGAAGAGCGGCACTACGACCAATACGATATGGAAGTAGATAGCATCGATAAATTTGGCGAGCGATATCTGGCGCTGCAGTCTATCGAACGCAGCAAGTCCTTGACTGCTGGAGCACCAGAATAGTCATCAGGCTTAAATCCATATTTGCCAATGTTCATAGGCTGTTCAACGTTTGAGGCAGCCATTTCCATTAAGCAAAGAGGAACCCTGGCACCGGGATGCCAGGGTTCCTCTTTGGAATAAATTGGATCAGATCTAATCCGCGTAACCTGGAACCTGATCGCGGTTGCCCCAGAATCCACCTGCATACGATGCAACATCAGCAAGGATACCAAGGATCAGGATAACCCAATCGAAACCCACGATGCCGCCCGGGTATACAATCAGATACATCAGAACCGTCCAGGGTATGAAGAGCCAGGAAAGGAGTGTCAGGAGCCAATGATCAAAAGCGGCACCGACGTAAACCGGGCTGATAATCCACCACACCAGAATGGCGAGGCGGGGTCCAAAAAAAACCAACGACGTAAACATGCAGCACATTTTCATCCTCCTCAAGAAAGAATATAATTAATCTACTTTTAATTATAACACAGAATCTGGAAACCCTATCCAACAGGCAGGAACATTACAATCGTGGTACCCCCTCCAACCTCGCTTTCCGCTGAAATGCTGCCCCCCTGCAGCTCGACCAGCGATTTGGCAATCGCCAGCCCAAGACCCGTTTCGCCGCTCTGCTGGCGCGCCTTATCACTCCGGTAAAAACGATTGAATATGAATGGCAATTCTTCTTCAGGGATACCAGACCCATTATCCCGGACAAACAGGCTGACAAAACCATTTTCGGAAGATCCACCTAACACGATTTCGCCACCTCCGGGTGTGTAGCGCAAGGCGTTGCTCATCAGGTTCCCCAGCACCTGGGCCATTCGGTTTGGGTCGACTTTCACCTTTTGCAGATCAGGATCTGCAACCACACTTAATGTGATGTCCTTTCGCTCTGCCTGACGCGCATATGCCCTGGCAATATCCCCCAATAACTCGTAAGGGGCGATGGGTTGAAAATTCATCGGCAGTTCTCCGGAATCCGCCAGCGAGAGCATGCGCAGGTCATCAATAAGGCGGTTGAGCTGCCCGGCCTCAGTGTGCATGACTTTATAGACATCAGGCGAACCTTCCAGTTTTCCGTCGCTCAAAGCTTCTGTATAGCCCAGGATCACGCTCAGGGGTGAGCGCAGGTCATGGGCGATATCTGCCGTCATCTGGCGGCGGGTCTGGTTAGATTGAGCCAAATCGGCGCTCATCTGGTTGAAAGAAGCCGCCAGTTCTCCCAACTCGTCCTTCGAGCGCACCTCCACCTGGTACCCCAGATCGCCTGCAGCAACCTTCTGTGTGGCCGTCGTCAACTCGCGCAAAGTGCGGGTCATAGTATATGCCAGGAAGCCCCCCAATAACAGCGCAACCAGGACCGCTGCCAGCGCGCCGGTCAAGATGGCCTGGTTGATACTTGCTATAAAATTTCTCTCTGGGGTTCCCCTCTCAAACAGATTCGGCGCCAGCCGCGTGATCAACCAACCGACGAGTTCCCCATTCACTTTAATAGGGGTTGCCAGACGGATCTCATGCGGGGGGATCACTTTTCCTATATAACCCGGACGGTTGCTGTAGATTGCTGTTTCATCGGAATCAACCAGAATGACAACCAGGCTCTGTAAAAGGCGCCTGATACCTGCATCCTTTGACTGGGTGAAATTACCTATCTGAGTGAATATCCGTTCTACCCCAGTCCAACTCTCATTGGTTTGATAGTAATCCGACAGTATCTCTACTATTCTTGATTCGTCCCTATTTTTCACAAATTGATCGAACTCTACCTGGGTGCGCTGACGTACCACCAGGGCCAGAAATACAGCTCCGATCAGACCAACACACAGAAACGCCAGGGTGAGTTTTAAGGCTAGAGAACGCATGAGGTTTCCTAATATTTCATAACTCGGACGAGCCGGAACGAAACAAAGATTTTGTCTCACGCAAAGACGCCAAGACCGCTAAGAAAAACAACAAAAAATCTTTGCGCCTTTGCGTGGGTTTTTCTTATTTTTTGTGCAAACTTTTTATTGTTAAGGTATTAACGTTGTGGAGCAAAGCGGTATCCAACTCCATAGACGGTCTCGATATATATCGGGTTGGCGTCATCCGGTTCAATCTTGGCGCGCAGATTGCGGACGTGCACATCGATTGTACGAGCGTAGCCCGCGAAGGCTGTTCCCTGCAGTCGATCAAGTAGCTCACTGCGGGAGAAGGCCCGCCCCGGCGCTGCCATCAGCGTCGCCAGCAGCTCGAATTCTGAGGGGGTCAGATCAACCATTTGATCCGAAATAGTTACCATCCGCCCCGTTCGATCCAGGCTGATATCAGCGACCCGCAGCATATCACGCTCAACGTTCTGCTTCTCTGCACGGCGCAGCACAGCCCGTACGCGAGCTGTCAGTTCGCGCATACTGAACGGCTTGGTTACGTAATCATCCGCGCCGAGTTCCAAACCCAATACCTTATCACTCTCATCCAATTTTGCCGTTAGAATGATAGTTGGGGTGTCCGCCTCTTTGCCGTAGGCGCGCATGAAGTCATAGCCACCCATCTCGGGCATCATCAAATCGAGCACAATCAGGTCGGGCTTGCCTTCTCGTGCGATAAAGATCGCCTCTTTACCGTTGGATGCCGTGATAACCTGAAAACCCTCCCCTTCCAGGTAGGTTTTCAGGAGGGCGCGTAGCTCTCTTTTATCATCGACTACTAAAATCCGTTTGCTCATTGCCCTTCTCTAATTCTGTCACTATCTGTGTCACATCAATACCAATAAGTATAACCTTTTTGCGGCTGTAATTTTGTGCATCTGCTGTATCTTCATCGACGCGCGTCCCGGGTGGAGGTATCATCAGTGAACATGGGATGCCTGTCGGGAGCGCAGGTGCATGCTGCGCTCCCGATACATCACTCATACACGACCTCCTGGAAGTCTAAAGTTCGCTGCTTGATTCAGTTGGCGCGTCTCTCTGGGGAAATCCGAAGCCATCTTTATGCTGCATGCCACCCTGTCGAAAACCGGGACCTCCCGGCATCCGGAAACCAACCATCGGGTGTGCACCGTTCAAGAATTGGTCAGCTTGCTCCTGGGTGATCACGCCATCTGCCACCGCCTGCTGGATGGCGGCTTCGTGAGCAGCTACTAAAGCTTCACGAACCTCAACCGCTGTTACTCCCTGCTCGCTGAGGATATCGCTGATTGACTTACCTTCCTCACGAGCTTCATGCAGGTCATCAATGGTCAAACCAAGGACTTGAGGCAGCAGCACGTCCTGTCTAACATAATCGCGTAATGCAGCGCGAGCCCGCACCATATCAGCCTGCTCCTGGGTCATCAACCCATCAGCAACAGCCTGGTCGATCCCTGCATCAGCAGCCTGCTCACGGGCCTCTACCAGCTTATCAACGCTGATATCCAGCTCTTCTGCCAATAAAGAATCCATATCGACTGCTTTGACGCCTCCCGCCAGGCCGCGGTAACCGAGACCTCGCAGGATCATCATATCAGCCCGTTCTTGCGTGATCAGCCCCTCTTCGAGCGCCAAATCGATCGCAGCAAGCTGGGCACGCTCCAGAGCATCCTCGAGCTCTTCAAGACTGATGCCCAGGGCATCCGCCAGTAGTTCCACATTGCCACCAACACGTCCCGGCTTGATCCACCTGCCGCGGTGATTGAAACCATCGATTTCCGAACCAATTTCTGTATCGATGGTGGAGGTTATCTGTCCTGTTGGCACCCAGTACTCCGCGGCCGCACTGGCAGCGCTCGTTCCACCAACGAGCAGCATTCCCACAGCGGCTGCAACGATCAAAGCACCACCGATTGCGAAAATTACCAGTTTGTTGAATTTGTGCATTAGTTTATCTCCTTTTATCTGTTTATGGTTGTTTTCATTGACGGACATATCAGTCGAATCGGATCCACACTCAGGATAACAACAACATGTTTAGAAATTGTGAAGAATTGATTTAGATATAATTTAGGTCAATGAACCTGCACAGAAGGAAAGTGTTATACTTTCCACTGCACGGAGGGCGAATTCCAGCGATGCCTGAGGATAAACACATTAAGCATCAAACTATTGAGCATCAAAGACTGGCAGATTCAGAAGCGAACCGGGCTGATTGGAAGAATTGGGGACCCTACCTGAGCGAGCGTGCCTGGGGTACCGTACGCGAGGACTACAGCCCTGATGGTGATGCCTGGGAGTATTTCCCACACGACCACGCCCGCAGCCGCGCTTACCGCTGGAACGAGGACGGGTTAGGGGGTTTCAGCAACCGCTTCCAGAACATCTGCCTGGCAGTTGCGCTGTGGAACGAACGCGATCCAATTCTGAAAGAGCGCTTATTTGGTCTGAGCGGACACCAGGGCAACCACGGTGAGGATGTCAAGGAGTACTACTTCTACCTGGACGGTACGCCCACACACTCGTACATGAAGATGCTCTACAAGTATCCCCAGGTTGAGTTCCCGTATGAGATGCTGGTTGCGGAGAACCGCAGGCGCGGGCGTGAAGACCCGGAGTACGAGTTGATCGATGCGTTGAGAGACACCTTCGAAGGTAACCGCTATTTCGACGTGTTCATTGAGTACGCCAAGGCCAGAGAAGAGGACATCCTGTGCCGCATTACGGTCATCAACCGCGGACCCGAACCCGCTCCCATCCACATCCTGCCACACCTGTGGTACCGGGACAACTGGTCGTGGAAGTTCGATCGCCAGCGTCCAATAATCCGTCAAGTAGAGACCGCTCTACCGCGAGTCACGTCATGCCGGACCGAACACCAGCGCCTGGGCGAACGCTGGTGGTATGTAGCAGGCGATGTACCGCTCCTGTTTACAGAAAACGAGACCAATGACGCGCGCCTGTATGGTACATCCAACGAAAGCCCTTACGTCAAAGACGCCTTCCACGAATTCATCATCAACGGGGACACCGATTGTGTCAACCCGGATAAGGCAGGCAGCAAGGTCGCTGCCCACATCAAGTCGCTGCTCGACCCGGGTGAAAGTTTGACTGTCAAGGTACGCTTCACGAATGAGAGCAGCATTGATCCGTTTAGAGATTTCGACCAGGTGTTTGAAGAGCGCATCGAAGAGGCAAATCAATTTTACGCATCTATCCAATCGCCAGAACTAAGCGACGATGAACGTATGGTTGGGCGCCAGGCGCTCGCTGGGCTGATGTGGAACAAGCAGTTTTATTTTTACAGAGTACCGCGCTGGCTGAAAGGTGACCCTACCCAACCTCAACCACCCAACTCACGGATGAAGGGGCGTAATGCTAAATGGACTCATTTCGAAAGTGTGGATGTGCTTTCCATGCCCGACAAATGGGAGTACCCTTGGTTCGCGGCCTGGGACCTGGCTTTCCACACCATCCCCATCGCCATGGTGGATCCCGAATGGGCCAAGCACCAGCTCATCCTGCTGCTGAGAGAATGGTATATGCACCCTAACGGGCAAATCCCTGCTTATGAATGGAACTTCAGTGACGTGAACCCACCCGTGCACGCCTGGGCGGCCTGGCAG
>JAUXFR010000035.1 GCA_030622805.1 Anaerolineae bacterium
ATCATTACGCTTTCAGACTCCAGCGGCGTTATTGTAGATGAAGCTGGTATCGACCGGCATAAACTTGCCTACGTACTGGAGCTAAAAAATATTCGTCGTGGACGGATCACAGAGTACGCCGAGGAGTACAATGTACCTTATTATCCGAACACAAGCGTGTGGGATGTTATCCGTGAAGAAAGCATCCAAGTAGACTTAGCCTTCCCATCAGCTACGGAGAACGAAATCGATGGTGCCAACGCGCAGGCGCTCGTAGACAACGGGTGTTATGTCATCTCAGAAGGCGCCAACATGCCTTCGACTCCCGAAGCGATCCATGTCTTCCAGAATAACGGTATTCTGTACGGTCCGGCAAAGGCGGCGAATGCAGGTGGTGTTGCCACTTCTGGGTTGGAGATGTCGCAGAACAGCTTGCGTCTTTCATGGAGCCGGGAGGAAGTTGATAAGCGGCTGCAGGGTATCATGAAGAGCATCCACCAGTCTTGCCTGGATGCCGCAGAAGCGTACGGTAAGCCTGGCGATTATATGATGGGTGCGAATATCGCTGGTTTCACAAAAGTTGCTAACGCCATGCTTGCCTATGGTGTAATCTAACCTAATCGAGTGAAGCAATCTCAGCTCGTAAGTGAGATTGCTTCACCTTTTCTTCAAGCCCCTGCGCTTCGTTAGGATACACCAAATTTCATCCGTATTTTTAACAAAGCAAGGCTTGGCTGTGAGATCGTATTCGTAATGCACTGCAATGATGGAAGCCATTGGAGGTACGATGACGTCTATACAGGTTGACCGCGAGCTAGCGGATCATATGCTCAGAAGCGCGATCAAAAGCTGTGGCGAGCTTATTTTTTCGGGTGAAACACAGCGGGTGCTGCTTGCTCTACGCCGGGGGGAATCCGAAGTTAACGAATGCGTTCGAAATAACCTAACCGCTCAGATCGCCGAGGTGCTCGGTCAGATCGATAAAACTGTCAAAGCCGTTTATACATACTACCCGGTTATCACTGCAGAAACGTCTCACCTTCCTGAGCTTGAACCCTCGGATGAAGATACTCGTATCAATCTTGTGGTGTGGGTAAAACGAAAAAGCGCTGCACTAAGCGCGCTGGTGGATTCACTCGAGGATGATCTTGGGGAAAGCCAGCGTCAGCTTAATATTATGATCGGGGATCAACCTTGCTTTTCCCTATTTGCTGGTATGGTGGACAATAAGGATGTAACACATCGTCGCGGATTTGGCGCGATTGTCGAAAGTGAATATATTCGCACAAATCGGGTTTGGAGACGGCTGGATCGACACGGGTTGCCAGAGACGAAATTTGATAAAGAACCAGAACGCATTACGATTAGCCTGCCTGATACGTTCGATCCGGATACAATCCCCCTCAACAGGCTGCTCGAACACGCTGCTGCGATTGAACGAATACCACCAGATGAGCGTGGCACCTTGACGCCGCACCTGACAGAATTGAAAGTCGTCATAATTCGTAGATTGATCAGCGACCAGCTTGCCTACATCGATATTGCTAAAAACTGGTTTGATGTAATTATTTTGCAGGACATTCTCAACCGGCGTATTGGTTATGGACGGGTTGGCGGAAAAGCCGCCGGTATGCTGCTTGCGTCATGCATACTCGAGAAAGCCGGCACCGATTCTTTGCGAGCCAACGTGCAGATCCCCGAATCATATTTCCTGGGTTCTGATCTGATCTACATCTTCATAGCAATGAATGGGTTGATGCATTGGAACGATCAAAAATACAAGCCAGAAGACCAGATGTACGCAGAATATTCACAAATTCAAGATGAGTTTCAACAGGGTAAATTACCACCAGAGGTGATTGCCGAACTGAAAGGCATCCTTGCTAAAATCGGGAAAACACCACTGGTCGTACGCTCTTCAAGCCAGTTAGAGGATAATTTTGGTACTTCCTTCGCAGGGAAATATGATAGTTATTTCTGCCCCAATCAAGGGACGCCAGAACAGAATCTCGAAATGCTGACCAATGCCATTGCACGCACATACGCCAGCACACTAAAACCGGAGGCGCTGCTTTATCGCCGTATCAAAGGGCTGCAGGATTATGATGAACGAATGGCAGTCCTGATCCAGGTCGTGCAGGGCGAACGTTTCGCTGATTATTTCTTCCCTCAGGCTGCCGGTGTCGCTTTCAGCCGCAACCTGTATCGTTGGTCGCCACAAATACGGCGTGAAGATGGATTTGTACGCCTGGTTTGGGGTTTGGGGACACGTGCAGTTCAGCGCATTGGAGACGATTATCCACGCCTGGTTGCACTCAGCCATCCGACGCTCCAACCTGATGACTCTGCTGAAGCGATCCGCCGATACTCGCAGCAGAACATTGACTTGATCGACTTAAAGGAAAACACCCTCAAAACACTCACCATCCAGGATGTCATCACACCATCGTACCCAATCCTACGCTTGATCTGCCAGCTCGAGCAGGAAGGTTTTTTCGTCTCACCGCGTATGCGCGTGAGCGAGTCGGATATACCAAAACTGGCAGTTACTTTCCATGAATTCCTCAGCAGGACACCATTCGCGTCCTATATGTCAGACCTGCTCAATCTGCTGGAAGAACATTACCACGGCTCTGTAGATCTTGAGTTCACCGCGCAGGTCATAGACCCACGCGCCGCAAAGCCTGAACTGAATATTTCTCTGCTCCAGTGCCGACCGCAGAGTTATATAATCAGTTTAGAGAAACTTCCCGATATTGACGATATTTCAGACACTCAAATTGTATTATCCACGCAATTTATGGTACCGCGTGGACATTTGCCGGATATCCGTTACGTGATTTTTGTTTCTCCTGAAGAATATTTCGCGCTTTCAACAGAATCCAGCCGACAAAAAGTCGGCAAACTGATCTCAAAGCTCAACGCCAGGCTGGATAAGAAATCCTTCATTTGCATCGGTCCGGGGAGGTGGGGTTCATTGAATCTGGACCTGGGGATTTTTGTCAGCTATGCGGATATCGATAACGCCTGCGCTTTGATTGAGCTGGCAGGAAAAGGCATCGGTCCAGCTCCAGAGCCATCACTGGGCACACACTTCTTCCAGGACCTGATGGAAGCTCATATTTACCCACTGGCTTTATCGATTGATCACGAAACTTCCAGGTTCGATCACTCTTTCTTCTACGAATCGCCAAACTCATTAGAGAATTACATCGAAGATATTGACGAAACACTCAAAAACTGTATCCGTCTGATCGACATGAATATCGTTCGCCCCGACCATCACCTGGAAGTCCTTATGGACGATGAAAAGGGAGAAGCGATCATCTTTATTGCAGAAGATCATTGATCCATTATCACGCCACCCTGGTATACTTGAGCCAGACCAATCATCAAAAATCAGGTCGACCCATCAGGAGAAACTATATGGAAGATTCCACACTTAAAACCATCGGTCAGCAGCTCAGCCGCAGGTCTTGGGCGGAACCCTGGAAGATTAAAATGGTAGAACCGATCCATATGATCAGCAGGGAAGAACGTTTCCAGGCGATCCAGGATGCTGGATACAACACCTTTTTACTTAGATCGGATGACGTCTACATCGATCTGCTCACAGATAGCGGAACAAGCGCGATGAGTGACCGCCAATGGGCCGGCATAATGTTGGGGGATGAAGCCTACGCGGGCAGCCGTAATTTTTACAATCTTGAAACAGCGATACAGAAATTTTACGGATACAAACACATAGTTCCCACTCACCAGGGTCGAGGTGCTGAACACCTGCTCAGCCAGACCTGCATCAAGGAAGGTCAGTTTGTACCCGGGAACATGTACTTCACCACTACCCGCATACACCAGGAGCTTGCGGGCGGTATTTTTGTTGACGTGATCATTCACGAAGCCCATGACCCAACAAATTTGCACCCATTCAAAGGCAACATAGATCTGGAGAAACTTGAAGCCCTGATTAAAAAGGAAGGTGCTGAAAAAATCGCCTATATCAGCCTGGCGGGCACCGTTAACATGGCCGGTGGTCAGCCTGTAAGCATGGAAAATATAAAAAATCTGCGAGAACTATGCGACCGCTACGGAATCCC
Source organism: Anaerolineae bacterium (assembly GCA_030622805.1). GTDB lineage: Bacteria > Chloroflexota > Anaerolineae > Anaerolineales > UBA4823 > JAUXFR01. Next base: position 4,077 of record JAUXFR010000035.1, read on the forward strand.
CATCTATCTGGACGCCACTCGCATGGTAGAAAACGCCTATTTTATCCAACAAAAGGAAGAAGGTTACCAGGGTAAATCCATAGCTGAAATCCTGTACGAATTCTGCAGCTATACGGACGTCGCCTGGATGAGCGCGAAGAAGGACAACCTGGTCAATATCGGCGGCTGGTTGGCGGTCAACGATTATGATCTGTTCGACAATCTGCGCAATCTTGTCGTTGTGTACGAAGGGCTGCATACTTATGGCGGTATGGCAGGACGCGACATGGAAGCACTCGCGCGCGGTATCGTCGAAAGCGTGCAGGACGATCACGTACGCACGCGTGTCGGACAGGTGCAGTACCTGGGTGGTTTGCTCACGAATTGGGATATCCCCATCGTACAGCCAGTTGGAGGACACGCCATCTTCCTGGATGCGAAAGGCTTTTACCCACACATTGCCCAGGACCAATTCCCAGCGCAAACTCTGACTGCAAAACTGTACCTGGATTCTGGCGTGCGCGGTATGGAGCGAGGCGTGGTCAGTGCTGGACGCGACCCATCTACAGGTGAACACCGCTACCCCGCCCTGGAGTTAACCCGATTGGCAATCCCACGGCGTGTCTATACGCAGGCACACATGGATGTGGTCGCCGAAGCGGTTAAATTCGTCTATGATTCGCGCATGGATACCCGTGGTCTGAAGATGATCTACGAGCCTGAGCTGCTGCGTTTCTTCCAGGCGCGCTTCGAGCCAATAGAGATATAAGACAAATCGAAACTGGAATTCAGGGTATTAAAAACGTGCCACGCACTTTAGAAGTGTGTGGCACGTTGTGAGTCAACTCAATTCATCATTTTAGGTGAAATGCGTCACTGTGATTATTTCTCCACATTAGCATTTCTATCATTCACGGACTCTGATTTCTTCCCTGTTCGCTTCATGAACAACCTGATCACCAGGAGGATCAGCAGTCCCACAATTAAAAACGGTCCAGCGACAACTACGAGCCAGATCAGAATATCGATGGTCCCTTTTAAAACCGTCGTCAGCACACCGGAAGACTTATCAAGTGTGTTTATGGGATTCCATCCAGGCGCAGGTGTTGGTGTTGGCGTTGGTGTTGGTGCCGCGGTTGGCGTTGGTGTAGGGAACTGCGGTGTCAGTGAAACCGTAATGGTGGAAAACGCAGATCGCCCTTCGTAAAAACGCATTTGCCCCTTGATCTGCTCAATGTCCTGCTCCAGCCGTGATAGCTGATCGTTTACCTTCAGCGCCTCTTCGACGGTCTTTGCCTCATCCAGGAAACCCCGCACACGCTCCGCCGTGGCTTCCAGGTTCTTCAAGCGCGACTCCAGGTCTACATACTGGGCAGTGATATCCTCACCCGATGCGGTCTCATTCAGCACCTTGATACCTACGTTGCGTAGGTTTTTGAGAACGACTTCGAAACTCGTCGATGGTATCCCCATCCGCACGGTTGCGAATTTATGGTCATCTTTGTACCATGTCTGCGCGCTGATAATGTAACCCCCATAATCCGCTGACATTTGGGTTACTTTGTCCAGAGCTATCTCCGTATTATCAACCAGCAGCTCCATATCGGCATCCTTAATGACCATCCTCTGCCCCTGGGGGGCTATAGCCAGATTCCCACCGCCGCTTGAAGGAGCTGGATAAACCATATCCGCTAAAGGTGCTGCCTTCTCAATTGGCATCTCAGCAGCAACTTCTACTACCACAGTTTCTATGATGCGCTCCCCTTCCGCCCCCATTAAAGCTAAATCAATAACCGACTCGGATCTTGGCACGCCGCATGCTGCAGCCGCAACTGCAACAACAATGAAGGTACACATAAAAATTAGAAACCTTATCCTGTTCATCTACTCCTCCTTATAAATAATTATGAACGCATAAAGAATAGACGTATTAACTGCTTCAGTTGTTCCTGGTGAATCAGCGCAGCCACTCACTGACTACACTAATCAATATCTCCCGGTCTGCCAGCTCATCTTCATTGTAATTATCTACTAGCAATTCTTGCTTGAAAGTCTGTGGATCGACACCTTCTGGTACCACCCAGGTTTCTATTGGCTGGCACGCGATGGTCTGGTCTACCCCAATAACGAATTCCCCATTTACTGGCAGACCTTTTGACTCAGCAGTTATCGGCCAGGTAGCGTCAACGATCATTTCCCCTTCAGGCGTCTCCAAAACCAGGTAGTTATGCACGTCCACAAAACGTCCAGCCCCAATTTTCAACTGCTCACGCACTTCAACGGGCAATCCATTGACATCAATGATCGTCTCGTTTGTGCATGCCATAATTTTCGCCTGCATCCCCAGCTCTTGGTAGAGCGCTTTCAGTAGATAATGTTTACCCGAACAGGTGCCGCGCCATTCACTGATTATCGTTTCAGGTTCAGTGTCGCTCGCGCGTTTGTAAGGCATATCGCGCACCAGGTAAAAGATCGTTTCAGCGTTTATCTTATGATCGGTATCCAGCAGCCCTCGTTCATCTGCTTTACGACTCAGCATATCTAACAAATCCATTTTTTATACCTCAAAGGGAACAGAATAAATAATCTCGCCAGCAACTTATTCGTGGGTAATCATAAAAATATGAAGTAAAGTAAGATAAGGATGACCTGCACAACCAAAATCGACCAGAATCGCCATTGGAAGCTGACTTTGGCGGTCTTGTGCCGGAAGAGGTGCATACCGATCAGAGCACCAACCGATCCACCGATGACCGCAAGCAACAATAATGTGCGCTCGGAGACTCGCCAGCCCCCAGTCGCTGCCCGATATTTATCGTAACCATATATCAGAAACGTGATCAGGTTGATAATGGCAAGCCATATTAGCAGGATTTTCATATTGTTAAAAATCCAGCATGAGGTTCAAATCATCACTTGCATATTGATAGAACATTAGAAGGCCTGAACTGCCTCACCTTCGTCAAAGAATATTCTGATTTCCATCTTATTTCCATCCTCCTTCCAGTAGCAGGTCATCTGGTTTCCTAAACATACACCACACCTGCAAACAACATTGTTTAACAAACTACAGTTCAGAAAACACAGATTTCACCATTCATTTGATTGTACGAAGATCCGCCAGCACCATCTCTTTTTTATCAACTTTCGAAATTGACTCGGCGGCTTCATGCGCAGCAGCAAGGTGTGCCTGCGTGGTATCAGGGTTGCCGGCAGCCATTTCCGCCCGCGCTGAAGCCTCATACGCATACGCGAGGAAGAATGGTTCTACGCCCTCTCTCTGGCTGACATCAAGACAGAGCTTGGCGTACTTGCGTGCCTCGGGAACACGCTCCAGAAGCACATAAACACGCGCCAGTTGCCAGAAAGCGATTGATGCATTTGTATTGGTGAAATCCTCTCGCTGGGTCCAATGCCAGAGAGAGCTCATGCTCAACTGGACCATCTGCTCTTCTTCTTCCAATGACCGGTCGGGTTTGTCGATCAGATCCCAGGCTTTGTTGAAGCACTGCACGGAAAAATACTTATGAGCGGATTGAAGATCAAAATCGGTTACCCTGGTCACATTTTCCTCCAAACAAATATGATTTTAAATTATATCAACGAATTCACTTCATGCCCATCGTTGAGGCTCCACCAGCGCCGCCCGTGCCAGAGATCCCCACTCCGGAGCCTGGCGCACCGACTGTGACGGCACGCGAACCGATCAACGTGCGCACCGGACCAGGGACAGCATATCCCAGTTACGGCGTCGCATCAGTAGGAGCCAAATGTGAGACCATCGGCATCAGCGGAGATGGTGGCTGTTATATTGTCAAGCTGCCAACCACTGTTGCACCAGACGGAAGAGGTTGGGTCAGCGCGGCTTATGTTCTGGCAGAGAATACAGGAGACCTGCCGGTAATTGAAACGCCGCCATTACCGTAATAATAGCAATCAAATAGAGCTGTCCAAATCAGGACAGCTCTATGTATTTAATCTGCATCTATCAGTATTACTTTTAGCGGAACCGATGGAAAATGCCGTTTTAATCTCTCGATATCGAATATCAGTTGCTCCCCGTAGGATACTCCCGTTGACATTTGTTTCATCATTGGGTGGCATGGAACAATCTCTACACCCACATCGCATTTGTTCTCATTATAGAAATATTGAAACTTAGCAAGATCATAGAACATAAAAGCATACTTTCCAAACTGCACTTCGACCAGGGTTTTATCCTTAACAAAATCGATTTGTTTGTACGCACCTGATATTTGGATATCATAATTGGGTATAGAGATGGTATACGTATCCCGTAATTCGGAAAACCCTCTGTGATTGAATGCATCTCGGAACTGCCTGTTCATACTTTTAGGTGAATACAACGCTTTTCCCCGCATAGTTTTTTCTTTACTAATTTTATCCTTTTTAGCGACAACGCTCTCAATAATTCGATAAATATCCTTTTCGTGATCCGGATAACGAACAATTAATATTTCCGCCCCGCCAAGATGCGAATACTCGTATACTATTCTTACTCGTTATTTTCTCCGGTTGAGTAAAATCCTTCTTGTTCAAATAATCTTGGCTGATGTTGCTCGTTCCCAAGATTTACATACTGTGGAGGGATATACTGTTTGGGATCATCCAGATCATAAACTGGGCGGTTCATAGGTCGGATTCGTAATTTACCCTTCTCTGCCAGCTCTAAGCGTTCTTTCGCGATACGTATATAAGAGG
>JAUXFR010000097.1 GCA_030622805.1 Anaerolineae bacterium
CAGCGCCATAAAAAGCGCAGCCGGCATACCTTTATCCGATACGTCTGCCATCACCAATCCAACTCGTCCCGTACCTAAGGGGATGACATCGTAGAAATCACCACCTACCTGCCGTGCGGGTTGGCTCATTGCAGCAATGTGCAGTCCGGGTATATCTGGAAATTCATCCGGCAGGATGCTTTGCTGCAGCCTGCGCGCCATATCAAGTTCGCGCTCCAGAAGCTCTTTTTCCACCAGCGCTTCCTGGGCCTCCTGCAACTCTTTATAGGCGCGCATCAGTTCCTGATTTGTTTCCGTTAAATCAGCGATCATCTGCATGTCCGCCTCACGCAAGCGATGGCTCAGCATCGAAACGACGCGATAAAGCAACATTGGCTGCTGCGTCCAGACAGATCGTAAATCATCCTCGGAGAACGCAAGCAGGCGTGTTGTATTGAGCGCCTGGATGGTGGCAAAGCGGGGGCTGCTCTCAAATAAACCCATCTCACCGATTAAATCACCGGGTCCACGCGTGGCGAGCACGATCAATTCTTCTCCATCTCCTTTTGTGACTTGTACACTGCCTTCAACGATCAAATACATGGCATGCCCGATGGCATCTTCCTGTATGACCACCTGTCCGGGTGTAAAGTAATGCTCCACCGCCACCTGAGCGAGTGCCTCGATGACCTGTGGATCAACTTCCGATAAAAGCGGAACCTGTCGCAATATTGATTTTATTTCTTTGTCCATTATGATATTGTCACAATCTTCCTATAAAAAAGAGAAAGGTAAATTTATATGGTGGATTACATAAAAACGCTCAAACGCTCATTCTAACTGTGGTAAATCCACCGGGTCTTCCTTAGGATTGCAGATACCGCAGTACAAAGCATCACCAACAACAATCGCTTTATATTTTCCCTGACCATCTTTGTAGATTTCGAGTATATTTGGGAGGGTCTTGACATGATCTTTGCATATCGCTCGACCGCAAAATTGGCAGGTTCCGTGGGCAGGTCGTTCGCAGTGCCAGCAGTTCATGATTTCACCTATACCTGATAAATCTCTCTGATAAGCTTCTTTTGCCACGGAGAATACCGAGGACACAAAGATTTTTTCTCCGCTTGTTCATTGATCTGTGTCGTGAGAATTTTATCGTATCATAAATTCTTCTTAATTATATGTATGCTTCGACTAAAAAAGGTAAACTACATTCTTAAAGAGCACTAGAAACCGGGTTTTTTAAGGGTGTTTTCCCAAAGTCACCGGTTACATCACAAAGTAGTGTATTGATCCATTTTCTCTCTCAAAAACCCGGATTTTTCAGAGATGTCATGTATGAAATTTAACCGGATTCTATCCATTCCTTGGCAGAAATCCGATGGCTCGTTAATCAACGCTGGAAGCCACCCTGCGCAGGTCTATCATCCTTCGACTCGACTCCCGCTCCAGCCCTCTGCTGATATTCATGTGCTCGGCGACTAGCGGTTTAAAATCGTCTTTGTGCAACACGTATGCATGGACATCGGTTAGCGCTATTACAGATGCCGTGCGTGGAACATCCAGTAAAAGCGCTACTTCGCCCACATACTCTCCCGGTCCTCGCTCTACAATTGCATGTTCTTCCCCGTCCTGTGTCATAAAAACTTTTACGCGCCCCTCTTTGATCACAAAAAATGACTCACCAATCTCTCCCTGGGTAATAATCCGTTCACCCATTTTATATGATCGCTTTCTAAGTCGGGCTGAGATATGTTTGATTTGCATGCCATCCATCTCAGAAAACAGAGGTATTCGCCTTAATAGCTCCGCCCTGGCAATTGAATCGTCTAATTTCTCGCGCATAATAAATTTCTGCTTTACCAATTCATCAAAGTCTTGCTTCCTCAGTGTAAGCGTATCCGTGGGGATTGCTGCTCTACAGGTGGCATTTCGAGGTGCGTCACGCAGCAGAGCAAGTTCACCGAAATAAGCACCGCGATACAATTGATTGACAACCTCGGTGACGCCGTTTTCTTCGGTCTGAGATACTTCCACTTGCCCCTGCTGGATGATAAAAAACCGGTCACCTATGTCTCCCTGACGAATGATAACTTTTCCCGGAGCATAACCGACAGGTTTCAGGCGCGCAATCAGCAGGTCAATCTCCTGATCATCCATCGTAGCAAATAAGGGCATACGACGGAGCAGCACCGCATAGTCCTGCCGTATGGATTGGAACTCCTCACTCAAAACGCCGGCCCTTTCTACATGTTTCAAAAAATACTGCCCACCGACTTCTCTTTCTTCCCAGGGTAAACCATCGTAAGCGTTCTGCAGTATCCGGAGAGTCAGCTTCTCTCCGATTTGCCGGCTGACCAAATCGAGCAGTAAAGTTAAGGCTGTGGCATACATTTCACCACGCTCGATCAATCCCTTTTCACCCGAAGAATGTGCCTGGATCTTATCTTGTTTAAAGACGATGTCCCACCCTGCAGAAGATGCGAATTGATTAAATTGCGCTTCCAGAGAAGCAGCAGCCCTGTGTCCAGCGACTTCTTGAAACTGAGTAAATATACTCGCCATAGACCAGGTAAATGCCCTTTGTAAGCGGGAATCATCGCTAATATCCACTCGGGTATCAGGATGATCGCTGGATAATGGAAGCATTCTGTATGCCAGTAAGTGAAGAGATAAGCTCGAAAGCAACAGCAGATACAACACGAGTGATGGAAGGTTGATAAAGGCAGTTAACACCAACCAGATCAATGCAAGCGCGTAAACCAGCCATGCCGGCGCAGTATTTGTGCGCCAATGTGAATAGATCGTTGGCACAAGCGCGACCAAAGCTAACCAGGGCAGAACTGCATTTGCGATTACCCATATCGCCAATGGATCCCCGCTGATATTTTCCACCATTATTGCCCACAAAACGTAGCCGGCAGAAACCAGGATTCCGAATAAGATGACGCCCCACTCGACCAGGCTTATCGCCTTGATATCTCTACCGATCCACAATGACGCACTGGCGAATAAAAGGGCGATTAAGGGAATTATGCTCGATGCGGATAAGGTTGCACCTTCATAACCAATGGGAAGCAAGGTGAATTCATTAAGCGAAGTGTAAATTACAACGATCATCCATACAAGCGCTGCCAGTCCACTCAGCCAGAAGAACGCTGAATATCGAGATCCGGCATAATTCTGCGCGTTCTTCCAGGCAAAAATCAACGCTAATAACAGTGCCACAAGTCCAATTAAAGTACCTAGAAACGGTAAAGTTGAAATGGAATCAACAAATAGCAGCGCAAGAGTGAGCGCCAATAACAACCCAGCCACATACCATGTGTCGGAAAATATCCCGCGATTTGCCGCTTGTAAATAGACCCTGCGCAATAATCCCCAAATGAACCGGCTGATCATGGATACAAAAACGACGCTCAACAGCAGCACAAGCAGCGTGATAGGCAACTGTGTCAAATCACCACCCCAATCGAACAAGGATCGCAGAGCAACGACCATGCGCGTTTGCCAGATATTAATGCCCATATATACGGCATAGGCTGTCCAGAGCGCAGATAGGAGGCCAAATATCGTAAATATCAACTCCTCCCTTGAAAAAGAACCAAAATTCGGCACCCATTTGAGCCGTTTTTGGGACGTTCCACCAGCATCCTTTGCTTTAAATTTGCCAGGAAGCCCATTACGTAGAAATGCAAATGATTTACTGCGCAGATTGGGGATCTCGAGCCAATCCATTAATAGGTAATAACCATCCAGCTTGATAAGAGGATTGACATTCATAAAAACGATCACATATGACAGGAAAGCGAAGCGGAATAAGACCGGATTTAATGAGAATTCCGGCCAGATGGTTAGGATAATTGCTGCGATACCAGATAAAACTAGACCAGAGAAAGGACCCGCCCATGTAACTGCTAATCGTGCGCGTTTGCCTTCCATCCAGATATCACTGGTATCGACGAAGAAACCGGGCATACCCAGGTATATCATCAAACCTGCGCGGCGCACTTCACGCCCATAATTCTTAACCGTCAGGGCATGAGCAAACTCGTGGGTCAGCAGGGTAAATAGTAAGATCACAGCCAGCGCGATCAGACCCAACCAGTAGGATCCATTGACGGCAAAAAGATTGTAAGTGGGTGCCTGAAAAGCTCGCACAAAAAGCACTATGCCCACAGCGGAGATAATTATATACATTACCTGCAGAGGTCTTGTAAATAACAGCCAACCACCCCATCGATACAACCAATCAATCAGACCATCAATGCCATGAATGGCAAATGGTTTCTGCATAAAAGCGCTGCCGAACTGCTGAAGACGATAACCCAACCTCCGTTCATGCAATCGTAAATTCACCTGTTGATAAATATTCACCGGTTGATCTGCCAGCATCGAATTTAATTTTAAACCATATACAAATCTGGCAATTCGAGCAAAAGCGAAAGATCCATACTTAAGGAAATATTCAATCACTAAATCCTTGACAGATAGGGTTCCATCCATTTTCTCCCAGATAAAGTAATCACGTTCAGATATCTGGTAGTATGTCACTGCCTCGGGATTTTTCAATATGTAATATTGCCCCCGACGACCAATAAGGCTACTTATCTGTACATTGGATGCAGGCTGCGGTTTGTACAACGCCAGGTCAAGCTTCTCCCGGATCCATACCCTTAAGCGTAAGCTCCTGCGATCAGGTTGTGTACTGACCTCAGTTAGTCTGTTCCATAATGAATTAAGAGCCATCTAACCTCTCCCAACAGACAATATTGGCGGCATGGATGTGCCGCCAATATTACCCTGAACATCCAAGTGAAATCCCCTGGTTTGAATGTTAGCTACTTTTTACTCCGCTAATTCATCGCTCCCTTCGGCTTCGATCGGTGGGCTCTCGAACTCTTCGCCGCCGCCAGCATCCATTTCAGCTCCGCCTTCGAGTTCCTCGCCACCACGGTCAATCGCCGGGACGCCGGTCAGTTCCTCACCACCACGGTCGATGGCCGGGACACCGGTCAATTCCTCGCCGCCACGATCAATCGCCGGGACGCCGGTCAGTTCCTCACCACCACGGTCGATAGCAGGTACGCCGGTCAGCTCTTCGCCGCCACGGTCAATGGCCGGAACACCAGTCAATTCCTCGCCGCCACGATCAATCGCCGGAACGCCGGTCAGTTCCTCGCCACCACGGTCGATAGCAGGTACGCCGGTCAGCTCCTCGCCGCCACGGTCAATCGCCGGAACGCCGGTCAATTCCTCGCCGCCACGGTCAATGGCGGGGACACCGGTCAGCTCCTCGCCGCCTCGGTCAATCGCTGGCACGCCTGTGAGCTCTTCGCCGCCGCGGTCGATCGCTGGTACGCCGGTCAGCTCTTCTCCGCCGCGGTCCATTTCTGCTGGAACACCTTCTGCGGATGGAAAAATAGAGTCAAAGAAACTGCCAATAGACACTTTCGACATGCGGTCATCCAGGTCACCTGCAACATTATCCAGCGTCTCAGCATCGATCGCTTTCAAAGTCGTGATTTCAGCGGGCGTCAGATCAAATTCTACCAGCGCTGAATCGGGGTTAGCAAACAGGGCATCTCTAAACTTGGCATCCGTCACCGCCCTGCCGATGACAGATTCTAAAGCTTTCTTAGACATTGTGTTACCTCCTTTTTGGGTTAACTAATGGTTACATCAAACGTACTTACAATATACACCCCTCACTAACTCCCCGCTATGGTATCCCTCACTTGCAGACTGTGAGCTTTGTCACACTAAAATTAATAAACAGACAGCTTTTCCAGGCTCACTTGATCTAAAATCACAATGATCCCCCTATTAATATCGATCATACCCTGGTCGCGAAAAGCGCCCAATACCTTATTGACGCTCTCCCGGCTGACGGCAACCCAACTGGCAAGTTCGGTCTGAGTCAAGCGCAGATCAATTATAATCCCATTGTTCTCCACCCCGTAGCGGTCAGCCAGCTCAAGCAGCTTAGCCGCAACGCGACTGTAAGCGTCCATAAATGCGAAGCTTTCTGCCTGGATTGTGGTATAGCGCAAACGGGCGGTGATAACCTCCAGAATGCTCCTGGCCATGCTGGGACAGGCATCCAGATGCCGCAGGAAATCATCTCGATGCAG
>JAUXFR010000185.1 GCA_030622805.1 Anaerolineae bacterium
AGGGCATAATCTTGAAACAACACGATGTCTCTGAAAGCAGAATTCATACAAAAACGACCCCGCTGCAAGACAAATCCGAACAATACGCCGATGAACAATCCAGTTATTACAAGTTCCATTTTCTTCTCCTTATTCGTGAATGTTGATCTTTATGGTTACTTAAGGCCATATGCTTCGATCAGAAAGCGATGGTTGGGGCCTCCAAGCCCCTCGTCCTTCAACAGCTTGTGTCCCTGCTTCTTTAAGTTGCGGGGGATCCGTTCGACTGAGAGGGGATAATCGAGCAGTACCTCCAGGATTTCTCCCTTCTGCATCTTTTTTAACGTGGTCATGGTGTTCATGTCTGGATAAGGGCAAATTTCACCGCAGACATCCAGTGTTTTTGTGGGGGTAATTTCTTCTGTCATTTTTTGTCTCCTTTATATAGTTATGAAAATATTTTCTTATTCGATAAAACTAATCAGCGCCCGTTAATAACTAAAAACCATGCTGGCGCCTTCAACCTCGAACAGGAATGACGAGGCCATCATGACCTCAACGCCCTCCCGAAGATCTTCCTCTTTGATGTCCCAGATTGGCAATCCAAGTTCACACAGGATAATTCTGCCTTCCAACACTAGAATAGCATCATACAAATCTAAGGGATCTGGCTGTCCCTTCAAGCCCTGGTATTTCTCCAACTCGCCCTTTGCCAGAACCTTGGCAGCACCGGGCTGGAAAAACATCAAAACCTGATCGCCAGTGGCCACAATCGCCGCCCCCATAACGAGTGCCGCCATAACACTTTGCTCGTCGTCGTGGTTGACGACTACGACCATCTTGCCTACTTCAAATTCATCGTTCATATATCCTTCCTTTATCGAAAAATTTATTATTAAACCGGCTCACCCGGCAGCCGTACATCATCGATCAGTCAGCGGCGCCCGCGGGGTCTGCCAGTTCTTTCTCTTCTCTGGGTATGGGTTTCAGCGCGTGGATATACAGCGCTACGATACGGTATATTGAGTGTGCAAATTTTGAAAACGGCAGCAATAAGAGAAGCTCCATCGAAACCGCGACATGGAACAGGAACATCCAGTATCCCCATACCGGAGGGTCGGGAAGATAGAGGGCAATCTCGATAATAAAACCAGTCACCCCAGCCAGCCACAGGATGACCAGGAACAACCAGTCAGATGTGCGCGAATTGCTGTGTGCTGCATCGGTCTTCCGCCAACGACGGATGATCAGCACGGTGACTCCGTAAATAAATAGCAAACCAGCGATAGCTCCAAGCAGCCGCACAGGATACCAGATCGGGACGTGGGTGCCGGTCGGCTTTAGACCGGCGACATCAAAAACCCAATTCAATATCGTGGCAGCTAACAATCCCAGGAAGCCCCACATGGTCGCGGCGTGCACGAACCACTTACTGAGATACCAGCCGTGTACATTTTCCTCGGCTACGCAATCATCGCGGTATCGCTTCTGCCCCAGGGATTGAACTGCCACTGCATCCCACAGGGCGCCCCACCAGTTCATTTTTTCGCCGCTCACGAAGCTTTTCATTGACAGGTTATTAGCGCGCCCAACGGTGATGATCATTCTGATGATCCCGATCAAACCGACTACGGAGAGGAAAACGATCGCGATCAGACCAGCGGTGTGAATGAATTCATAAGGGATAAATTCAAACAGCTTCAGCGATTCAGTCGAAATTTCCGCCGTCTGGGTGTACATGAAGCCGCCAAATAGGATCAGCAGAGCGATCGCGAAGAGGATCGAGAACACGGATGAGCGGCACATAAGCTTGCTGATACCGGAAATATCGTAATGGGTAATGGCATAGCAGCGGGCTGCCATCATGAAACGTGCCGGGTCCGCCTGCCGGGGACAGGTTTCAGTGCACTCGCCGCAGTTGTAGCACAACCACAGCTCCTTGCTGCCGAGCAACTCATCCTCCATACCAACCTGGGCGTAGCGGATCAACGTACGCGGGAAACTTTCTTCCTCAGTCGTCATTGAACAGACAGCCGTGCAGTTTCCACAGTTGAAACAGGCATCCACATTGACTCCCCCGTATTCATTGCACTGTTGTAATAATTTAGGATTTACACGAGTGCTCATTACTTCTTCTCCTCTGTTAAGCCGTACAGGAAGTACTCGCCGCTCATCCCGGCTTCTGATACATTGCCGTATTTCTTCAGCACGGTCAAATTCCACAATACAACATGTGTCTCTAAGCCGACCGCTTCTGCGATTTCGGGCACGGTCTTCGGTCCATCCTTGATGACCTTATTGATGTCGCGGTATATTTTTTTCTGGTTTTTAAAGCGTTCCTGCGTACTTGCGACAGTGTCCTTGTGCTCCTCACGCAGTTCCTTGAGCATCTGTGTTCTCTGTTTGGCTTTTTCCCGATCAGTCATCAGCTAACCTCCACCAATCCAGGTAAATCCATGGCAAAGACATCCACCATGGCCTCATACTGTTCCAACTCCCAGCCCTGTACGTTAATTGCCCGGTTGGGGCATGCGCTCACGCAGCATCCACAGCCAACGCAGTTCGCCGGTGACACAACCGCTCTCTGGACCTGGCTGCCGTCGACAGTGAATGTCTGCAGGGCGATGGCATCTTCGTAGCTGCACACTTCTACACACGCTCCCGTGCCGTCGCATTTCTCCATATCGACCTGGGCTACAAATGGATCCAGTTCAACTTGACCCTTACCCAACAGACCCGCCACCTTGGCGGCAGCAGCTCCTGCTGCTGAGACGCTCTCCTGGATGTTCATCGGTCCTTGAGCCGTTCCTGCCAACACAACGCCTGTTACAGCCGTCTCGACCGGGCGCAGCTTGGGATGCACCTCCAGCAGGAAACGATCAGTCCCTCGTGAAACCTTCAGCATCTGGATCAGGTCATCGATGTCTCTTGGCGTCATACCGACAGCCAGCACGACCAGGTCAACCGCGATCTCAAGCTCGGCCCCCATCGTCAGGTGATCTGTAAACCTGACCAGTACCGGGTGGGTATCCCCTTTCGGAGCGGCGACCACCTGCGGTATTTCCTCTTCATGGAAGCGGAAGAATGTCACCAAGTTATTGGATGCGTCTGTATAGTATTCTTCGTGACCGCGGCCGTACGCGCGGATGTCCTCGTAAACATCGTACAGGTTGATATCAGGGAAACGTTCTTTGATCTCGTTCTCTACCTGCAGCGTTGCCGTACAGCACACCCGTGAGCAGTAGGTATTCACTTCACCATCGGGTTGTGGTTCATGCACACCATCAACCTGCCGGCTGCCGACGCAGTGGATCAGGGCTATATCGCGCACGGGTTCGCCGTTCCACTCCAGTTTTTTAGCATCACCATTCAACGCTAACATTCGGATGAATTGGGGCAGGGTGACGACTTCGGGTAGTTCGCCGTAGCCGTATTCACCTTGGCGCGGCTCGTAAGGATTGAAACCGGTTGCGATAACAATCGCCCCGATTTCAAGATCGAATGTCTTGGGTTTGTTTTCCAGTACGATAGACTGCCCGTTGATTTTCAGCGCTTCACCATTATAATTCTCCCAATCGACAGCGGGGGATGGTGGGTAGCATCCGGGATATTTCTGATAGATCACCTTTCTCTTGGTCAGTCCGTAATTGTATTCATCCGGGACTTCTGTGGTGCAGGCAGCCATTGCGGCTTCGGCAATATCGTCGCTCACACCGCGCGATTGCTGCGTGATCTGCACCTTGAAGTCGCCAACATAGCCTTTGACGCTGCTTACTTCAGCCCCTGTAAAGATGGTGATCTTGGGATGGCTGATGACCTTCTGGATCAGGTCGTGCAGTGTATCGCGTGCCGTCTCGCCCGTTGGGAATAAGTGCTCCAGTTGAGACATACGCCCGCCCAGGAAGGGTGATTTTTCAACTAACGTGACCCGTATCCCCCGCCGGGCGATATCGTATGCAGAGCGTAAACCGGCCACACCTCCCCCGATTACCAGAGCGTGCTGCTCGGCATCCAGACGGATGGTTTCGAGGGGTTTTAGCAGCCTGGCTTTGGCAATACCGGCTGTCATCAGGCGATAGGCTTTATCAGAAGCGCTTTGCGGGTCATCGTGATGCACCCAGCTATCCTGTTCGCGAATGCCTACGTGGTAATAATAATAG
>JAUXFR010000080.1 GCA_030622805.1 Anaerolineae bacterium
AATCGCCATAACCTTATGGAAAGGGACAATATCTGTTGCTAGAACCGTGGGGGTTGGAGGTGCAGGTGTTGCACTGGGTTTTACTGCCGAAGATGGGGTTGAGGCGGGCGTTATTGTTAGCTCGGCGGTCGCAGACACGGACGGGGTGACGGTCTCATCAACAGCCAGCGTTAGGGTTACCCCTGGTGACGTAATCGGACTGCATGCTACCATCAAAATTGCTATAAAAAGGATAAATACGATCGAGCGAGGATTGGACATCGTTCTCACCTTTATCTCCTTTCGAGTGAATGTTGTCACAGGTCTCCCGGTTTCTGGATTATATTTGGATGCCACTTAAACGGGCAGATGTAGTCCGGTTCATAGATTCTGACGTTATGTAAGCTGAATCCCAACTGGGCTACGATCTGATTTTCGTTGGCAGCGGCATAACAACTGCTCAAGGTAAATTGTGATTATTGAACAGTCAAATTAAAAAAGGTGTCAAATTATTGTCAGAAGCAGTGTCATTATAAAGCCCCCTGCCGGCGAGCCCAGTCGTCAAGCGTCTCCTCCACCTGATCCAGGTAAGCGTCCAGCGCTTCGATGCGTTCTCCAAAGCCATCGCCCAACAGCCCGACCTGCTCGAAGACCTGCTGCCAGTTATCTTGAGCTGCGGAGTTCTCCGAGAGGATGTTCGCCATCGTTGTCCAGGTGTTCAGCAGCGGCCACAGCACAGTACCGGGCTGATCGCTCCCCAGCATCTCCTCGAACGCCCGCAGGTAGTAGTATTTTCGGTCCGGGTGAAGTCTGGCGGGTGCCTGTCCTGGTGGCAGTGCATCGTATGCGCTCTCCCAAGATGTCTGCCAATCCTTAATTCCGTCCAGTTCTACATTCTGTGCGCCAATCAAGCCCATGAACCCGGCATAAAGCCCGCTGCGTCCTACAGCATCTGCCCGGAGCGGGTACTGCAGCAGATAGCGTCGTTCCGTCAAAGGCGAACCCGTCAGGCAGGCGATTGCGTTGCTGGCGTTCCACAGCGCCCGCAGGTAATCTGCTACTTCCTTGGGACCGGCTTCGGGCTGCGACATTTCGTAGCCGAACCAGATATCGCGTGCCGCTTCTGCTTGCTTCCGCACCCTGGTCAGCACGTTGTCCGGACGGGCGAACTGTCCACGTACGCTGGCCTGGGTGAAATCCATAAAATGACCGGGATCATAAAAGATTTCGCCATCTTTGATGGTGTGTCCCATCCAGGGGTGAAGTCTGAGTGCTTTGGGGTGCCGATAATCCTTCTGTTCGTGGTGAGCGATGTCCAGGTGCACATCATCTGTCAGGCGCACGATTTCCCGCTCCTGCTCCACCGGCCCGGCGTGGATAAAAAACAGGTCGATGTCGACCGTTTCACCCAAGGCATAATCGCTGCCCAGAACGGAGCCACCCAGGTAAATTGAGACCAGGTTGCGGTTGGTGTGCGTGCGTTCGGAAACGGTATTGCGGATTACGCGCAGCAGCGACCTGCGATTAATGCGCATAGATTAATCCCTCCAATTCTCCTGCCCCGCCTGTTTTGATGACGCCAATGGCAGCTCTGCCTGATACGGCGCCAGATGCAGGGTCTGGCGGATGCGATTCTCTACAAATTTCAAGTCATTATCTATGTGCACGTAATCCAGGTTGTTAGTGTCGATTGCCAGCACCGGCGAACGACGATTGACATGGTCAGCGAAAAAATCATCGTACGCCTGATTGAGTTCATCGATATAAGTGCGTTCCATGTTGCGTTCGTACGACCGGTCTCGCAAGCTGATGCGCTGCATGAGCGTGTCGCTGTTTGCCTGCAGGTATACGATCAGGTCCGGCACGACCACCTTCTCTGCCAGCGCCTCATGAACCCGATAATAGATATCCAATTCATCGCTTTTCAGGTTGATCCTGGCGAATAATGCGTCCTTCTCGAAGGTGTAATCCGCCAGGAGAGTGCCATTCGCTGCCAGGAAATCTGAGATGACACACCTTTGCTGGTGGTAGCGGCTCAACAGGAAGAATATCTGGGTTTGGAAGGCATAGCGTTCGCGGTCGACGTAGAAATCCGACAGGAACGGGTTCTCCTCGAAAACCTCCAGCAGCAGTTCAGCCTCGAATACCAGCTGCAGCAACCGAGCCAGAGTAGTTTTACCCACACCGATGGCGCCCTCTATCGCTATATACATAGTGGAATGTTATCTCGTCCGTCTACCGTCAACTGACCCTATAAGCATACCAGCGATTATAGCAGAGCGCAACGGCAAAACGCCTCTGCACTTCTTAAAAAATTGAAGCCCCCACCCAATCCGAAAATGATACAATCTACAGCGTATGTTTATTTTGTGGTAATGTTTGTGGAGTATCCATCGTTTATCTAATTCGGAGGTCGCAGTTGAGAGCAGGCATGGTCGGTTTGGGGAATTTTGGCACAGCCGTTGGTAACCTGATCGCTGAAAATGGTTACGATGTGTTGGGCTGGGACCATAACGGCGATGTGGTCGATCAGATTAACCAGACGCATTTCAACCCAAGCTATCTGCCAGGAATCGAACTCAACCGGTCGCTGGTTGCTACCCATGATCTCCTGCAGGTGTTCGATCAATGCGCAGTGGTCTTCATCGCTGTCCCCTCGGTGTATATCCATTCTACGCTCGAACCAATCCATAGCGAAGCCGCCGAAGATGTCCTGCTTGTGAACCTGGCGAAAGGGATCGAACTGGAAACCGGTCTGACGGCTTTCCAACGGGTCGGCTGCTTATTCCCGAGAAATCCCAGGGTAGTGCTTTCTGGACCATCCATCGCCAATGAGTTCTCCAGGAAAATGCCCACCACGGTGGTGATCGCCAGCAAGGATCACAACAACCTGCTTACGGTCTCCAAGCTGCTGGATAACGATTACTTCCGCACACGCTTTTCCAAAGACGTGATTGGTGTCGAGCTGGGCGGCATCCTCAAGAACATCTACGCCATCGGTCTGGGCTTATTCGATGGCAAGGAGATCACCAGCGTCAATTTCCGGTCTGTTTTCCTGACCATTGCGCTGGAGGAGATCGCAAAAATTGGCGTGGGCATGGGCGCTGAGGTGAGAACTTTCCTGTACGTATCCGGTATGGGCGATCTGCTGGCGACTTCGATGAGCGAGCACAGCCACAACCGTAAGCTGGGCGTCTACCTGGCGCAGGGATTGTCGCTGTCCGAAATAAAGGAGCGCATGGGCGTCTTCCCCGAAGGATACAGCACCATCCAGGCCACCCTCTACATCGCCGAGAAGCTGCATGTCTCCATGCCGCTGGCTAAAGGGCTCTGGGATGTGATCAACAGCAGGTACGACGCGGATAAGTTCATTTCTGCGTTCATCAAAGACTTTGTTGAGTAGTCAATTGTTTGCAGAAACGCTGCAACTTTTTTGGTGTTATGACGTATATAAATATGAATCACTATGAAAAGGAGATATCAAAATGTCAAGCGAATCAAAACGACTGTATCGATCCCGTGACGAACGCATGATCGCCGGCGTATGCGGTGGTCTGGGAGAATATCTGAACACTGATCCGACCGTGATACGCATCATATTTGTGGTGCTGGCCATCATCGGTGTTGGCTTTGGTGGGCTGATCTTATACCTGGCGATGTGGTTGATCGTCCCGGAAGAGCCAGTTGAGGTCGTAGCCGTAGTCCCCACTCCTGCCCCTGTGGTGGAGGAGACTGTGGTAGAAGAGACTGTGGTAGAAGAACCGGCGCAAGAAGGACCGACCGAAGAGTAAAACGCTTCATTACCTGGTAAATCAGGGGGTCAACCAGAACTTTAAACTTGTGCCTGCGCAGGGCCGGATCCAGGTCGTCGATCAGTCCCTGTGGGGCTTTCAGGTCGAAGCTGGCGCGCGCGATGCTGTCACCTACTCATTAGTGAACACGCGCTTTCTGATCAGCGCTTCTAAAGCGGATTTGGTAGGCATAACCCCTCTTTGAAGATGATCCCAGGAAGGGTTTCTTATCAGCCATTGTCAACTATATCCCATAAACGATAGACTTCTGCTTGTGTTTCCCGGAGTACAACTTCAACATTTGCTGCCATTCATTCTGCACGACATCCAGCAGTGCTGGGGAAAAAATTCTGAAGGTGAGGAGTTTGTGAATCCTTTCAAGGCACATTTCTGATTTGTCAGCTCTGGCAGATGGGCTTGGGACAGATCAACCCGATTGAGAATCCACCATATGTCATAGTAATCTCTGCAAACCCGGCTGGCACCCCATCCACGCATTTGCAGGCGAGAATGGCTTTGAAGCAAAGCACGCAGTTTTTCAGCCACAATCTCTTCCAAGGAATATATATGTGCAAAACGAATACATATGTGTAATCATTTTGCACGCATAATAGGAAAGTTGATTTCCTGGGATATCTATTCAGGATGTTAGTTTGATAAATGTGATTAAGTTCCGGCGACTCAAGTCACGGCTCTAAAGGGCGCAAAGTCCACCTCCGTGGACTCAGGCCATGTTGGAGTCGACGCAGGTCAACGAGTCAACATTCGTTGACTTTGTTTAGTTCTTTGCAGTGGTTTCAACCGCCTGACCATGTCATCTTGAAACAGAATATTCATATTTGACAGTCAAGCAGGTTGTTGAAGATGCGCCAGTCCCGAATGGATTGCCCTTGATGGGGTAGCTGAAGATCGAGGATGCAATAATTCTGAACTGGATAAGACTGTAGAGGAGTCAGGATATCACTGGAAACGCCCAGTTTTTCCAAGTAAACACCAGACAGCAAGGCTAAATAAATAAATCGATGATGCCCACCCCTAAACCGATAGCACCAAAAACACCGAATATAAGTCCCACAATCCACATGTACTTTCGATTGGCAATAATCGACATTCCACATAGGGCAGTGCCCACCGAGAGCAAGGCGACTGCTGTCGGTAAGACACGATTGGCGCGGATTGACGTTAGAACGATCGCTTCTTCATCAGCAGCCTCCACCGCCAGTTCCCGCATTTCTTTTTCAAACGCTGCAATTGCCTCGATCTCAACCTGGTCCGGTGATTTTCCCAGGGCGGTTAAAATTTCGTGTTTTGACTTGAGTGTCTCCACGTAATTGCGATCGCCCTGCAGTTTGTTCACTTCCAGGATTTCTTCAGTTCTCTCAATCATGGCCTTGTTGGCGGTATTTCCGGCCAGCATGACGCCAAGCGCTGTGAGCAAGGCCAGGATCAGGATGGTAAAGGAGATATGTCTGTGCCACCTAGGACTATGCGTATCAGCTTCTGATGAGGTTATTTCGTTTATGTCAAAATCCTGTGTCGTATCCTCTGTTCCTGCATTTTTAGGCATCTAATTCCAGCTCACTTTCCAAATTGCACTTATGACCGATCATGAACTACCCCTCAGGATGAGTTACGCTTTCGGTAAGCCTTGATCCACCGCATCGAATACTCGTCGTGCCCCACCAATAAATCGCAGGCCAGCAGGGTGGTCTGGATCTCGGGTACTGTTGGGTCTGTGATGGCAGTGGTCATGCCACGTGCGATCGCCAATGCCAGGTAAGTGGTGTTGATGATCTTACGGTCAGGCAGCCCGAAGGAGACATTGCTGGCACCCAGGCTCATGTTGACGCCTGACTCATCGCGGATCAACTGCAGCGAGTCCAGCGTCACACGGGCGGCATTGTGGTCGGCGCCCACTGTCAGCGCAAGGGGATCGATGATGATGTCTTCTGCAGGGATGCCGTACTTCGATGCCTCGTCCAGGAGCTTACTCGCCACCTGCAAGCGCGCTTCCGGTGTAGTTGGGATGCCGTTCTCATCGGTGATCACCCCGATCACCGCCGCGCCGTGCTCCTTCGCCAGCGGAAAAACGCGCTCCATCATGCTTGACTCCGCCGTAGTGGAGTTGATCAGCGCTTTGCCTGGGTAGACGCTCAAAGCCGTTTCCAGCGCCTCCGGGTTGGCGGTATCGATGCAAAGCGGGACATCGACCACTTCCATTACCGCTTCCACCGCTCTGCGCAGCAATGCTGCTTCGTCCGCCCCAGGGATGCCGGCGTTTACGTCCAGCACCTGCGCCCCAGCCTCCACCTGTCTTCTGGCTTCCTCCTGCACGATCGAGAAATCCCCCTCTGACATACCGGCAGCCAGCTTCTTGCGCCGGGTGGGGTTGATGCGTTCACCGATGATCACGAAAGGCTGATCCGGGCCGATCAGCACTTCCTGGGCTTTGTATGTCAATTTGGTTTCCATGAATTCTTGTGAGTCCTTTCCTTGATCCTGGCTCATACCGTTGCCAGATTTAAGCGCTTATTTTTCGGCACGATTATACTCGTATTCCAACCCTGTCCGTCCACGAATTTGAATCTCCTCACGCAAGTGATCCTTCTGCAGGTTATTGGCAGTTTGCTGTTTCCTGACAACTGAAAACTGCCAACCGATCACTCCAATAAATCTCGCTGGTGTCCTCGCCGACGTTCTATTACTGAAGTATATCATTCTTGATCTGATATGCAGTGTCACCAGGAGGTGCATCAATCTATACCTCAGAGTTGATTCATGCTAAAATTTTAATATACATTGTAGGAGGACGACCCGATGGAGAACGCGGTATCCATAGATCAAGTTCTTGACTCAGCTATGCAGCTTCCTCCTGAACAATTGGAGATGCTGCTGGGAATTCTTTACAAGCGTCAATTAGAAGCACGGCGGGAGGAGATAGCTCTTGGCGTAAAGGAGTCGATCGCTGCTTATCGTACTGGTAGGCTAAAGGCTCA
>JAUXFR010000059.1 GCA_030622805.1 Anaerolineae bacterium
GCTGCCCTTGTCAGGTGGTGATCGACATGATCGCCTGCGGCTAAAGGGCACACCACGCACGCCCCTTGGGGAAGTAACCTAACCAGGTCCTCACCTATCCTGTCCGCCAGGATTATATCGGAAGGATGAATCGGTCCGGTTAACGACTCCTCTGAGTCATACAGAAAATATCCGCTGTCCGGACTCCGCCGATAGATGCAGTCAAGAAATTCAAAATGGCAGGCATCAGCTCCCAGAATTGCGCAGGAGGCCAGGTCCTCCAACCGCCGAGATATTATCGAATTTTCATGGTTCCCCCAGCGGTCGTGCAGAGATTTCGCAAACGGTGACAGATCTCCCTCAGCAGGATCACCGGCGCAGATCGTCCAGATGCTCACCCTGTTGCCAGCACGCACCTGCTCCCAGACCAGCCCCCCGCATGATAAAGCCACATCATCCAGATGCGGAGACAGGTAAACCCAATCCATGAGTATATTTTTACCACAGACCGACCGCACTTGTCACGCTCCCATCCTGGTGTTATCATCTAAAAACAAGGGCGATCTATGAATTTGTCTGCTGATACGCAGTTCCGCATTCGTTTTGCGCTTGTTGCCATCATTCTGGCGAGCCTGCCGTGTTACTGCGCTGGTATTATTATCGTCCAACTCAATCAAGACGATGCAGCAAATCCGACAGCCACAGCCAGTTTGACGCCAACACCGACAGGAACATTATCACCAACACCTTCGCCATCCATAACAGCTTCACCGACAAGCTTAACACAGACAAACACAATTACCAGCACACCTTCACCCACACCAACCGCGACTTACACACTTACACCCACTGAAACGGAAGCTCCCACGCCCCTGCCCACAGACACACCTGTTCCCTACCCTTCACCCACCTCCACGGTTCCACAACTACCCACTGCGACGAATACCAACCCCCCGACTGCAACCGCAAGTCCGACAACAACAGATGCACCACCTATACCAACAACACCCACACCATGAACACTCGAAAAGAATAACAGTACAATACTGAATAATCAGAATTTATCAATGAATGAGTGAAAAATGAATAATACACCCCAACTGCGAACTTTTCTAATCGACCTGATCTCAACCTCCGGATTATCGGGCCACGAAACACCCATTAGGGATCTGATTAAGGAAGCCTGGCAGCCGCTAACCGATGAAATCAGCACAAGCCGCCTGGGCAGCCTGCACGCGCTAAAAAAAGGTCACTTATCGACAGAAAACACAGAGACTGCACCAAGCCTGCTGCTTGCAGCCCATATGGACGCCATCGGGCTGATGGTGACCGGAATAACGGATGGGCTGCTGCAAATAACCGAGATTGGCGGGTTAGACCCACGTGTTCTGCCGGGACAGCTCGTAACCGTTCACGGAAGAGAAAATTTGTCCGGCGTCATCGTCCAACCACCCGCTCACTTGATACCAGCATCCGTTGGCAGGAAGCCGGTACCGCTGGAATATTTACTGGTCGATACCGGTCAACACGCAGATAAAGTTGATTCACTGGTGCGAGTCGGGGATCTTGTTTCATTTTCACAACCGGCACTGGAATTAGGAGAAAATATCCTGGCTGGACACTCGCTGGACAACCGCGCTTCGGTCGCTGCACTTACGCGCTGTCTTCAAGAACTGGTCGGGCGCCAATTAGTTTGGGACCTTTGGGCAGTCGCCACAGCTCAGGAAGAAGAGACTCTCGGCGGCGCACAGACTTCTGCATTCCAACTCCGCCCAACACTTGCAGTGGCAATTGATGTAACCTTTGGCAGCAGTCCTGGCAGCCCGGAGCACCTTACATTCCCAATCGGAGAGGGACCAACGCTTGGATGGGGTCCAAACATCCACCCCGCGCTGCACAAGGCATTCAAAGAACTGGCTGACCAGCTAGAAATACCGACCGCACTCGAAGCGCTGCCGCGCCACTCGGGAACCGACGCCATCGCATTACAGGTCGCGGCTGAAGGTATCCCCACAATGGTGATCAGCATTCCCCTGCGTTATATGCATACCCCGGTTGAAATGGTTTCCCTGAAAGACATTACTCGCACAGGTCGGCTGCTGGCAGAGTTCGCCGCGCAGTTGGACGAAAGTTTCATGGATAAAATTAGCTGGCAAGACGGATAGGCAGTTCACTTTCACCTATAAGTTCGCAGAGCCCACAGAGATATGCACATGTCGTTGGGTACGAAGTGAAAGGGACATTCGTGATAGTGGAGATTGCATCGGGTTATGGTGAGCAATGGAGAGCATCAAATGACAATATCTGATCAAGTAAACACACCAAGAATCGGGGAGGAACAACTCGAACTGCTCGAGCGTCTTAGTAATGCCTGTTCTGTCTCTGGAGATGAAGGCGAGGTGCGTAATATCATCCTCGAACAGGTTAAACCATATGCTGATGATATACATATAGATGCCCTCGGAAATGTAATTGCTACCGGGCGTCGCAGCGGTAAAGGTCAGTTGCGTGTCATGCTGGCAGCCCACATGGATGAGGTTGGATTTATGCTCACCCACGACGAGGGAGACGGCATCTTTCGCTTCGATACCGTTGGAGGCCTGGACGTCCGGCAACTGCCGGGTAAGCCGGTATGGATCGGCCGCGATCATATTCCCGGCGTGATTAGCGCCAGACCAATCCACCTCACAAAACCGGATGAACGCCGTCAGGTCATACAGTTAGACGCGCTGCGGATTGACACCGGTCCGGAAAATTCAGGAAAGGCAAAAGTGGGCGACAGAGCGGTCTTTTCCACATCGTTTACAAACCTGGGACAAAGTCTGCGTGGCAAAGCGCTGGACGACCGGTTGGGAGTCGCAACTTTGATTGAACTGCTCAAGCATACACCACCCAACATTGATCTTCAGGCTGCCTTCACCGTACAGGAGGAAGTCGGGCTGCGCGGTGCTCGCGTTGCCGCCTACAAAATTGACCCCGATATTGCCATCGCCCTGGACTGTACACCCGCCAACGATCTACCCCCTCTGGAAGTGGGTGAGATCGAAGAGAACGTTCGCTACAACACGCGGCTTGGTTCAGGTCCGGCGATTTATATAGCCGACCGGGTAACACTATCCGATCCTCGCCTGGTCCGACACATGATAGATACCGCCGAAGCAGAGAGCATACCCTATCAAATCCGCCAACCAGGTGGAGGAGGAACCGATGCCGGCGCCATCCACAAGCAGCGTGAGGGTATCCCAAGCATTTCCGTCTCCACGCCCGGTCGCTACCTGCACACGGCTGCCTCAATCGTCCGACTTGAAGATTGGCAAAATACCCTTGCCTTGTTACATAGCGCTCTTATTGGACTGACACCAGAAAAATTTTTCGCATAAAAATAATCGTTGATTAGGAGTCTAAATGAAATCTCTCATACAAACTCTCGTTGAAACACCTTCCCCTTCCGGCTATGAAAAGCAGATCAGAGAAGTGGTCCGCACTGAAGTATTACCTCTTGCAGATGAAGTACGTGTTGACAACCTGGGCAACCTGATCGCTCGAAAAGGTCAACGAGGGACAGGCGGACATAAGATCATGCTCGCCGCACATATTGATGAAATCGGAATCATCGCAACCCACATCGACGAGAATGGTTTTGTACGATTCCTGCCCATTGGCGGTGTCCGTCCTCGCACCTGTCCTGGGGGTCGAGTGCGTTTCCTGAATGGCACCCTCGGAGTGATCGGAACCGAGCGGCTGAAGGATGCAGGAAAAACACCCTCCTTTGAGCAGATGTTCATCGACCTAGGTGTCGAAAGTCGTAATGATTGTCCCGTGAAAGTGGGTGACATGGCTGTCTTCGAGAGACCCTTCGTCGACCTGGGACAGCGTTTAGTATCCAAGGCGATGGACGACCGTATCGGAGTAGCGGTGCTGATCGAAACCATGCGTCAAATATCACATTCACCACACGAGATCAATTTTGTTTTCAGCGTGCAGGAAGAAGTAGGCATACGGGGTGCGACAGCTGCCGCTTATGGTTTGGACCCGGATATTGGCATGGCAGTTGATGTCACCTTGGTCGGTGACACGCCTAATGGGGTTAAAATGGAAGTAGGGTTGGGCAAAGGTCCTGCAATCAAGGTGCGCGATGGTGGCATGCTTTCCGACCCCAGGATCGTGGACTGGATGGTGCAAGCCGCAGAAGGCGCCGATATCCCGTACCAGTTGGAGGTTCTGGAGCACGGCAGCACGGACGCGCGCGCTATTCAGCTCACCCGGGCAGGCGTACCAGCAGGCTGTCTTTCAATCCCTTGCCGCTACGTTCATGCCCCATCCGAAATGGTTGATTACGATGACGTACAGAACGCCATTACGCTGCTGGTTGAACTGCTCAGCGGTCCTGTGGATCTGGGGTAAGATGAAACGCATATTCCTGCTCCTGATAATCTCCGGTCTCGTGCTGACCGGATGTTCACTCTTCCCTTCACCGGAAGAGACACCGCTGCCGCAACAGACCGCTGAAATCACACGCACCGCTGCGCAGCCGGAAAGCACCGCACACCCCAATATACCTACACCCACACCCGGGCCGGTCACGCTACTGATCTGGCTGCCACCCCAATTCGATCCTGCAATAGACACAACGGCTGCTGATATCCTGCAAGCGCGTCTGGATAGTTTTGAGCAGTTGAACCCGGGAGTGAGCGTAGAGCTGCGTGTTAAAGCTGAGAGCGGACCCGGTGGTTTGATCGAATCGCTGACCACAACCAGCGCTGCTGCTCCACTCGCGCTGCCTGATCTGGTAGCACTACCCTATGAAGGTTTACAGACAGCTGCGTTGAAAGGTCTGCTCTACCCCTTCGATGATCTGACCGTCAGCATGTCCGACCCGGATTGGTATGACTACGCCCAGGAACTTGCACACCTGCAGAACAGCATCTTTGGATTACCCTTCGCCGGGGATACACAACTGCTCGTGTATCGTCCTGAACGTGTAGAGGTTCCCCCACTGGACTGGGAAACCGCGCTGCAGACACCCGGTACAATGGTGTTTCCTGCCGCCGACCCGGAGGCATTGTTCACCCTAACTCAGTATCAAGCCAATCAAGGTGCCGTTCTGGATGAAGAAGGACGTCCCTTCCTGGATCAGAATACATTGACCGAAGTACTCACCTTCTACCAGCAGGCAGTGGATGTTGGATTCTTCCCCGTCTGGCTGACTCAGTTCCAGGATGACGATCAAGCCTGGGATGCTTTTCTTGAAGACCGCACCGATATGGTGGTGACCTGGTCTTCACGCCATCTGAAAGAGATGCAGGCGAGTACGGATATCACTCCGATCCTTACACCAGACGGCGATCCATATACATTGGCGACCGGGTGGGTCTGGGCATTAGCCACCTCAAATCCCGACCATCATGAGCTCAGTGTGCGTCTGGCTGAGCACCTGACGGCACCGGAGTTCCTCGCTGAATGGACACGCTCTCTCAGCTATCTGCCGCCGCGACCCAGCGCTCTGGACACCTGGCCTGATTACACAACCAGATCGCGCTTTGATCTGATCAGCCGTTCTGCACACCTAATACCACCCGCCGATGTCCTGGCAAGTCTGGGCCCCGCACTGGAAAGAGCAGCCGTGGACGTGCTAAAACAACAAAGTGACCCATCCTCTGCAGCCCAGCAAGCAAGTGAGAGCCTGGCTGGACCCTGATGAACTATTCCTGAGAGATATAATAAGACCGAGTTGACGAAAAAATCCGCCAGTGTTATCATCCGCATCCCGGAGTTCCTATCTCTGAGCACATAGATATCTGAGATATCGTTGGTCTCCGTATCAAATTATTGTATCGATTGCTGAATGGACAACTCTGAAGAAAAAATCCTCAAAGAGCAAGAACCCGCCCCTGCTTCGCGCTGGTCAGAAATCTGGAATGCTATCACGCATGCGGGTTTGGCAGAGCTATTCGTCCGCCTGGGAACGCACGTACTGCTGGTGGCGTTAATCCTGGTGGTTGCCTGGGGACTGCGCGAGTTTTACCGTTACGCGGAGGTAATCGATGCATCCGGTGATGGGGCATTGGCTGCCGCTCCAGCCGCCACATTCACCCCAACCGAAATTTCGCCCAGGCTGCCTGACTTTTCACCCCAAGCTTACGCTCCCTCCGGAGTCTCCCGCCAGGCACGTATACATACCGATGTCCCCTCCCGTCCGCGGACTGAGTTGATCATATACACCGTGCAGACTGGTGACACCCTGTTCGGTATCGCTGATAAGTTCGGACTGAATCCGGAGACCATCCTGTGGGGAAACCAGTTCACGTTGGGTGACAACCCTCACAACCTGCGACCAGGACAGGAACTGAACATTCTGCCCATCGACGGGACTTTTCACCGCTGGTCTCAAGGGGATGGGCTCAACGGTGTGGCAAAATTTTTCAGTGTATCTCCACAGGTTATTATCGACTTTCCTGGCAACAACCTGGACCCTGACACAATCGGTGATTGGTCAAATCCAGACATCGAGGCCGGTACCTGGCTGGTCATTCCCGGTGGAAGCCGCGAATTTGTTAGCTGGAGCGCGCCAGAAATCCCCCGCGAAGACCCCAGCGTCGCCCGGGTGCTCGGTCCAGGTGTATGCGAATCGGTTTCTAATGGAGCGATCGGCATTGGCACGTTCGTCTGGCCTGCGGACAAACACACAGTATCCGGTTTCGATTTCGCTCCTAACGCCAACCATTCTGGGATCGACATCGATGGCGGTGCTGGCGACAGTGTTTACGCTGCTGACAGCGGGGTGGTGGTCTACGCCGGCTGGAACAACTGGGGCTACGGCAATGTACTCGTGGTCAACCACGGCAATGGCTGGCAGACGCTTTATGCTCACCTCAATGCCCTGTATGTAGGTTGTGGGGAGAGTGTTTTTCAGGGCAGTGCGATCGGCGCTATCGGCAGCACTGGCAATTCAACCGGTCCACACCTGCACTACGAGATGATGTACAACGGTGTAAAAGTCAATCCCTGGGATTACCTGCCCTAACAGACCACAAATACCGCTATGTTTATAAGTTCTCGCAAACAATTACCGCTATTCATCATTACCTTTCTGGTCTTCTTGCTCCTGCTGGCAGCCTGCAGTCAGTCGAATAACAGCATGCCGACTCGCAAGACCAAAGCAGCGCCAACCTCAACGGAGGCGGCAGCAAGCACAACCACTGTCCCTTCCCTGACCCCCACACATCCAGCCACCAGCACGCCCACGGCAACGCCAGAACCAGTCAGTCTGATTGATGTGGACCCCGATGATCTGGAAAAAGTTAACATACGCTTCTGGCATGCCTGGACCGGTCCGGTCGAGCAGGTTATGAACGATATCGTCGCGCAGTTCAATAAAGAGAACGAATGGGGCATCCAGGTACAGGCGGAAAGCCAGGGCACCCTGGACCAATTGTACGAAAATGTGCAGGCTGGCATCAGCGAGAACAACCCTCCCGACCTGGCAATTGGGTACCTTTACCAGGCACTAGACCGGGACGCGGGGCAGGAGCTGGTAAACCTTAACGATTATGTCGGCGATCCAATATGGGGTCTTAC
>JAUXFR010000197.1 GCA_030622805.1 Anaerolineae bacterium
CGACCAGTACAATCTATCCTGTTTGGTGAACCCGTAGCGGTCTTCTGGAAAACCCGGCGTGTTGTATTCGATATCTACGAATAAGGGCGTCATCAATAAACGTACCGCTATCAAAACCAGAACAAACGGCACAAGCAGGGTCACTACCCAGGCAAGGACTCGGCTCAGCCCGGTTGAATTATTTGGGTTGTTTGCATTTAGTGTCATTGACTGATCTCTTCCACGCCTCCAGATATCAAGAAATTCAATACCATGTTATTTGTGATCCACTCAATCGGCGCCCGGTCATCGGTAAAAACCATCCCGCCTTCCGGAACCGGCTGCTGGTTCAAGATCACACGCCCGACGGCTTCCATCAGCAATGGATGAACGTCACCGCGTTCTTCCAGAGACAGGTAATTCCTGTATAAGTTCTCAATTTGTGTTGGTTGAACGGTTGCATACACAACGCTGTTGAAAGATTCAGGCACATCCACTACATAAACGGATGGGAAAACCTGCTGCATGGTTGCCACCATCCCATCGATCAGGCGCCTGTCCTGCGGCGAAGAACCGACGTTGACAACGACCACGCCGTCATCCGACAGTCGATCCCGCACAATCTGAAAGAATTCCACTGTGGTCAGGTGCCAGGGTATGTATGGTGGTCGGTAAGCATCCAGAGCAACGACGGAATAAGTGTTTTCGCTCTGTGCCAGCCCCCAGCGACCATCTCTTGCGATAGCGTTCAGATTGGCCTGGTTCATGTCAAAATATTCTCGACCCACATCGATGATCTGAGGATCGATCTCATACCCATCGATCGGGATATCTCCAAACACTTCCGTTGCCTGTCTCGCCAGCGTACCGGCTGCCAGTCCAACGATCGCCATACTCTCCATGTCCTGCGCATCATCCACATTGGGATTGAAAAACGGAGCAGCCAGGAACATCTCCCAGGGACCGTAGTAGTCCAGGCGCTCTGGATGCCACACGGAGTGGATGCCCTGACCTTCGTTCAACCGCAGCAGGCGATATCCGTCAACTTCAAGCACCTGGATATAATTGTATGCCGATTCGGTTTCATAAATCTGACCCTGCGAAGTTTTAATCGGACTGTTAAGCACCAATAGTAGCGAGATCACCAGGATGACAGGCATCCACAGATAGTAAAGCGCCCGGCGGCGGTCGCCATAGAGCCACAACCCAACCAGCGCGACTCCTAGGAGCAGACCGCTGAAAAGACCAAATGTCAACGTGGTACCGATCAATGGAATTGTAACCAGCACCGGCCAAAATGTACCGATGAAAGAACCCATTGTTGAAATACCGTATACCCTGCCAGATACTTTTCCTGCCTCCTGCGGGTCGTGGAGGGACAGACGAATCGCAAATGGGGAGATCGCCCCGAGCAGTACCACAGGCAGGCTGAACAGGATCAAGATCACGCTGAATGAACCAAACAGGGCTCCCAATTGAAGCTGGTCAAAAGCATCCGCCGCTAACCGCAGCACCGGACGTGCGATCAGAGGGATCATCCCCGCAGCAAAGGCACCCCAGGCCAGGATGCTGTATAGGGTCCTGGCGTGTGGTGAGCGGTCCGCCCACCAACCACCCAGGAAGTAGCCTACCGTGAGGTAGATCAAGATCAGACCGATTATGCTGGCCCACACCAGGTTGCTGCTGCCGAACACTGCGCCCAACAGGCGTGAGGCGGTCAGTTCGATTGCCAGGGTGGTCATACCGGCGGTGAAGACTGTCAGGTAAAGATATCGTGTCATAAGAGAGCGTTGAGATATTCGATGACAGATCTACAAGCACTAGTCTAAATCATTCGATTTGATTATTTGATGTTTATGTCAATTTCTCGATAAGAACTGAATAGAGCGATTATATCGTAGAAGTGTTAGGAGTACATGAATCTTCAATGGCGTTATAATATCACTGTACCGAATATGAATATTCCAAAGGACATATAGCCATGAGCAATCGTTATGCCGACTGGTACCGACAGGCAGAAGCCGACCTCCAACACGCTCGCCACGCTATGGAAGATGCCGATTATGAATGGAGCTGCTTCGCTTGCCACCAGGCTGCGGAGAAAGCCCTGAAAGCCGTATATCTCAAACTGGGTATGGATGCCTGGGGGCACACTGTCACAGTCTTGATCGGAAATTTTCCGGATACGGTAGAGCAGCCGCAGGATGAACTTGTAGATTACGCCCGTGTGTTGGATAAGTACTATATCCCGACCCGTTATCCCAATGGATTCGAATCTGGAGCTCCGACGGACTTCTACACTCATGAAGAAGCCAGGAATGCTATTCGCCAGGCAGAGGGTATCCTTGAATACTGTCGTAATCAAATCGATTGACCGAGAGTCGATCCGGCAGGCTGTGCTCAACTACGCAGTAAAATTACGTCGGGAGCATTCTGAAATTGAGCGCGTGCTCTGGTTCGGCTCCTGGGTTACCGGTCTTCCAACGCCTGGCAGTGATGTAGACATTTGCCTGATTCTCTCCAAATCTGACAAATCTCCCAGGGACCGCATTCCGGACTATCTGCCGCTTGGTTTTCCTGTCGGGGTTGACCTTTTCGCCTACACCCATCTCGAGTTCAAACGTTTGAAGCGTTCATCGCCAGGTTGGTACAGCGCGATCGTATCTGGCGTAGAAGTTTGAATTAATCTTAGGTATAATTCATGATATTGGGGGTAGGGGATAAGGGCTCTTTCAACCGAGGCTCTCATCCCCCTTCCCCTTATGCCCTTTCTCATAATATGTGGAGTTTGTATGACCACGAAAACATTAACTGGCGCTCAAATCCGCCAGGCTTACATCGATTTTTTCCTCGATAAGGGGCACACCTTCGTGCCTTCCTCCTCGCTCGTCCCTGGGGGTGACCAGACCTTGCTTTTTACCAACGCCGGAATGGTTCAGTTCAAAGACATCTTCCTGGGAACCGATAAACGCCCCTACAGCAGGGCAGCCAATTCGCAGAAGTGCATGCGTGTGGCTGGCAAGCACAACGACCTCGATGATGTCGGCAGGGACGACACCCACCACACATTTTTCGAGATGCTTGGGAACTGGTCTTTTGGTGATTACTACAAGAGAGAGGCCATCGCCTGGGCTTGGGAACTATTGACCGATGTATGGGGATTGCCAAAAGAGAAACTGTGGGCAACCTGCTTCAAAGACGAGAGGGACGAGATACCTGCCGATGAAGAGGCTGCCGCTGGATGGCGGGCACAGCCAGGTATCGATCCCTCACACATCTTGTTTTTCGGTCGCAAGGATAATTTCTGGGAGATGGCGGAGACCGGACCTTGTGGACCCTGCAGTGAGATCCACTTTGACCGCGGAGAAAAATATTGCGATATGAAAGACGTTCATGGGCACATCTGCCAGGTCAACGGGGATTGCCAGCGGTTCATGGAGCTGTGGAACCTGGTCTTTATCCAGTACAATCGCACCAGTACAACCCATCTCGATCCGCTCCCCGCCCGTCACGTGGATACCGGTTTGGGTTTTGATCGACTCGTATCGGTGCTGCAGGATGTAGACTCCAATTACAAGACTGACCTTTTTATGCCGCTGATGGACAAGGTGCAGGAGCTGACAGGGCAGACCGATCCTGAACGCGCCGAGAATCTCACCCCGTACCGGGTGATCGCCGACCATGCCCGGGCAGCCTCCTTCTTGATCGCTGACGGTGTTGTTCCAGGCAACCTCGGACGCAGCTATATCTGCCGCATGATCATCCGCAGAGCTGCGCGCTTCGGTGGAGAGATTGGTCTCCATGAACCCTTCCTGGCTCAGGTCGCGGAGGTCGTAATCGAAGAGTATGGCGCCTTTTATCCGGAGTTGGCTCGCAACCGCTCAGCGATCTTGAGCAACATAAACAGCGAAGAACGACGCTTTCAGCGTACGATTGATAGCGGTGTCAATAAATTAATCGCACTGCTGGAAAAGCTGGAAA
>JAUXFR010000148.1 GCA_030622805.1 Anaerolineae bacterium
ACGTTGATTGATCTCGACATCTTCATCCGCAATCTGCTGGGCTTCAGCCAGCATAACCTCGCGCAGCACATCAATGTCATCATCATATTCTTCGGCTATGCGCAGCATTCTGTTCAGCGCCCATTTCAGGTTCACAGCTGTCGGTCTGGAGCTCATCAGCGCATCAGCGGCTTGCTTTAATTCTTCACGCAATGCCTGTACAGTCTGCGCACTTGATCTCAATGCAGCTAGAGCGAACCCAAAAGCTGCTGTCGCTCCAATCGCAGGCGCGCCGCGCACGACCATATCTGTGATCGCCAGCGCAACTTCCTGATAACTATCATAGGATCGCACCTTGACCTCACCGGGAAGCAAACGCTGATCGATCAGCAAAACTCGATCGCGTTCATAATCCCATTCAACTGTCCGCATTGTTTTTTACCTTACTCTACGATTTTCATTAAGTTCATACAAATGTAATATTCCAGCAGCAGACGACTTCCAGAAATATTACAGGAATCGTCAAGATGGAGGGCGGCAAAAGTTTAACATGCTAAATATGCTTTGTCAAAGGTCCTCAGGAGGAAGCAGATAATACTTCCAGATGTTCATTCCAATAGCTTTTGCTAAATTCGGATTTTGTTCCTCGACCATAACAACCAGCACCAATGGAGTGCCAGCCCAATCTGGGGTTGTCCCGCTGAGATACCAACTAACTGCTTGATCATCGTTAGTGACACCTACAGCCACAGCTATGCTCTCCCAAACAGGTAATTCTGTCGACCGCAGGCGCTCCGCTGTACTTATTGCTGCTCCTTTGGACAGGACTACTCCTGCCTCATCAACAGCCTCTTGAGGCAGCCATCCGATTTGAGGGGATTCTATAGCTGCAACCAGCAGGGCTCCAGGTCGCATTCCGGCAGAACCCAAAGGTGATAGCGCAAGCGCAACCTGCAGTGGGCTGAAACGGACACCCACCCCCAGTGCTACCATCTCTGGATTATCAATCCTGAGTGGTTTCTCCATGCTCTCCGCCGGGAGCCGAATTTGCGGTGCAGAAAATAGACCGGCAGAAGTGTACAAGTCAAGCATTCGCTCACTCCCCAGCGCATCCCCAAGACCAGCTATACCTTCCCGGCAGCCATTGGATACTACAGAATCCCATGAGTATGATTCGTCTACTTGTCCAGCACAATCAACAATAAAAATATCATCTGCATTATATTGAAGCATACTTGGGTCGTCCGGCAATACATCGTATTCGATTGCCCCAGCATATAGCAGGGGTGCGAGGGCAGTACCTGGATTGTACAAACCCTGAGTGCCACGGTTGAGCAATGGTGAATCAGTATCCTGGATCAAGTCACCCCATATCTCATCCAAACGATTTGCATCAAACGAGGGATGGGAAGCCATCACAAGAATTTCACCACTAACCGGGTTGAGCAATACCAGGGCACCATGATGCCCCTCAAACGATTGGTCTGCGATCTCTTGAAGAGCTATATTCAGACTTGTACGTACATCCAACCCTGGTGGAGGCTGCCCATACAGCAGATGGTTCCACCATATGGTGAGTCCGGAATTTCCTTCGAGGCCGCGCATGATGTTATCCATACTCGCTTCCAGACCAGATTGCCCGTATATCGGGTTCGTATAACCCGCAGTCGAACTCAGATCTGGATAAAGGTATGCTCGGGTGTAATCTCCTGGTGAACCAATGGATGCATTAATCGATTTGTTATTCCGATCCAGGATTGATCCTCGACGGACAAACAAGTCGGAGATTGCCCTGCGAGGATTATCAGTGCGGGTTAGCAGGTCCGGTCCACGCCAGAATGCCCACCATCCAAGCGCCACAGCAATGGCGGTAATTCCTACGAAGAAAATCATGCCCATTTGCATATACGGACGGAGTGTTCTGGTCGCTGGGGAAGAAGCTCGACTACGGCTGCTGATGTGTAATAAAATCAGCAAAGAAACAAAGGAAGTGACCAACGACGAACCGCCGTATGATACAAAAGGTAATGTAACCCCAGTTAACGGAAGCAACCGCAGGTTTCCACCTATGATCAAAACGCTTTGAAATATCAAAAAAGCCGTCAGACCCGCTGCCAGGTATCGCTGAAAGATATCCATCGCATTCAATGCACATAATAAACCGCGGTGTGCCAGTAATCCAAGCAATAATATCAGACCCAGACCACCCATCAGACCTGCCTCTTCAGATATCGCAGCAAAAATAAAATCAGAATGCGGAATCGGCACCAGTGTCGGATTCCCCAGACCGGGACCGCGACCAAGCAATCCTCCATTAGCAACTGCGATTACAGATTGTACGATCTGGTAGGAGCGCCCACTTGGATCCAACCAGGGGTTTATCCAGGCATCTACACGCAATCGAACCAGATCGAAGGCGAAATATC
This sequence comes from Anaerolineae bacterium, assembly GCA_030622805.1. GTDB lineage: Bacteria > Chloroflexota > Anaerolineae > Anaerolineales > UBA4823 > JAUXFR01. The sequence goes on from JAUXFR010000148.1 coordinate 2,406, forward strand.
CGACAACACCTGCCAGCAGCAAAGTTACCCCAGTTATTAGCAACACTCGTTTATCCCCTGTTACCAGAAAGACAAGTGTTGCATACAAAACCAGGAATATCGATGCTGTTCCTAAATCGCGTTGGACCAGCAACAATAGAAATGTAACACCAGCCATAATAAAAGTAGGGGCTAATAATGGCAGCAATGAATTCGGAGATAGCTGGCGATCCTGCTTATCTCCAGAAGTCGGTAATAGAAAGGGCATCTGATCGGCGAAATAAGCGGCCAAATAAACAACCAACAGTAATTTCAGCGGCTCCGAAGGCTGCAGGTAAACACCGCAGCAGCCCAACCATAAATGAGGACCATTCCCCAATGGATTTGTGCCAAAAATTAAAGTCAGTGCAGTGAGAATTAATCCGCCGGTCAACCATAGATACTTATATCGCCTCAGAAACGATAGGTCAGATTTCAATCGAAACCCGAGCACAAGAATCCCTCCTGCGATCAGAAGCCATATGGTTTGCCGAAGTCCGAAATTGGGAAAAAGTCGCCAAATCGTTAATAATCCCCACCCGCTTAATAAACCAGCGATTGGCAACAGGTATGGATCACGTGCGGGGAGTCTGCGCGAAATCTCGCGGTGAGCGAAATAAAAAACGAGCAGCCAAACCAGGACACCAAGCCAGTGCGTCCAGCGTAAGTCAACATCGTAGGACCGCGCACGTACAACTGGAGCAAAACTGAGGATGCTGGCATACAAAACCAGAAAGATCGCTGAAAGAACCAATAAAATGCGTTCTGTTCGAGTCCTGTTTTTTATTATCAATAAACTGGTATCTGAAATGAACTGACTCACACTTGACCTATGGTCCTATTCAAAATTTTGAAATGTAAGCAACTACGATTATAGGTATTTTCCCACCAGTAAATCCAGCCGTTGGCGTGTCTCTACGGTGACCATATCCGGGTTGGTAATCAATGCTTCTTTGAGTGCAAATTGACAGTCGCAAGTGCGCTTGTCTGAAAGGGTATTAGCCAGGTTACGAACAGCCTCTTGAGCTTGCAGCATGTTGCGATTCAGGATTTCAACCACCATATCAACCGTAACGGGTCGCTCGCTTATATGCCAGACATCAAAGTCTGTAACATGCGCCATGACCGCATAACAAAGCTCTGCTTCACGCGCCAGGAACGCTTCTGGTGATGTCGTCATGCCAATTATGCTTATCCCCCAGGAACGGAAAACGTTCGATTCGGCGCGGGTTGAAAACCGTGGTCCTTCGATCGTTATGAAGGCACCGCCTTCGTGAACTACGGCAGTGGTAGGCTTGAGCGCTGCAATCACAGCCCTGGAAAATTCAACGCAGAATGGTTCAGCAACACCGATATGTGCAACCAGACCTTTGCCGAAGAATGTGCGTATTCGTTCACGGGTGAAATCAAATAACTGATCTGGTATCACAATCTCACCAGGAACATAATCGTCACGCAATGAACCACAGGCACTGATACTCAATACACGCTCAACACCCAGCGATTTTAAGGCATAAATATTCGCCCGATAGTTAATCTCAGATGGAGTCAGCGTATGACCTACTCCATGCCTTGCCAGGAAAGCAAGCCTCATTCCCTCCAGAGTACCGATCATAATTGGGGCACTCGGCTGACCAAATGGTGTAGACATCTCAACCTGCTCAACGTTCTTCAAACCGGGCATTTCATACAGACCGGTCCCACCAATAATCGCTAACCTGGGATGTTCCTGCATTCGATATCTCCTGTTATTTTCAGCATCCGATCAGCTGAAATTATTACTAATTTAATAAGGCTTGATCATTAGATATTTCGAGTCGGATCTATTCATACCACACATAATCATCCCGCTCAATCAAGATCGTTCAGTCCACCTGCTGCTCCCCACTTATAGATATAACCATCACCACTTTCCCGCATCTCAATTGATCACCATCGGTTACTACAACCGGTTCTGTCACTTGAACTTGATTCAGGTATGTACCATTCGTGGACCTCAAATCTTCAACCCACCACTGCTCGTGATGGTAAGAAAGTCGAGCGTGCTGCGCAGATATTGTACTATCTTCCAGGTGCAGGTCGTTAATCGGATCACGACCAACGTTCACTACCTTCCCATCAAAATGATGGGAAAACTTCCTGGTTTCACCATCTTCTAAAATCAGTTCGATTGGATTTTCTGAAGCTGTATCAGACTTTTGAGTCCGTCGTTTTATATCTATCCATAAAGAATACATAACAAACCCCAGAAACAAGTATAATACGATTGTGAGGGACAACCTTAAAACCAGCAGTAT
>JAUXFR010000030.1 GCA_030622805.1 Anaerolineae bacterium
CGCAAACTGGAACCTTCAATAGCAGAAGAAGAACGCAGCACGTTGGGCACATAAATAATTATGTGAGTGCGTACATTAGTGATAGCATCCACAATTAAGATTTAAATATTTCCCCGTCCAGCAGTTGGTAATTTGATATACCAGCAAGAATCAGAACCAGCGAAAATGATTTCGAAGATACGATCGTCGGGCACCATAACCAGGAAATGGTGCCCTGTTTCGTCCTGCCAACTTCTCCCAGTCGAAACGATGGGATAAGTTTTGCCTTTCCACGAGAAATGAAGTGGTTTAATATCACCCTGGTTATCAAACCGCGCGCTGACTTCTAAAGGCTCTATTGAATTTTGATGGTATTCATCATATTTTTTCAGTTGATCCAACAGCAGTTCTAATGCCTGCTGGGCGGTCTGTTCTTTAATTTCAGCTCTGGTGCCTTCCCAGAAATTGCACCAGGCTTTCTCGAAATTTGCTGTACTGATCCCGATCCAGGTTGTACCGACCGGTTTTTCAGGCGTACCGCCACCCGGTCCAGCTATTCCGCTTACGGAGACTGCAATATTGACCGCAAGAGATAGGCGTACGCCTCTTGCCATTTCAATGACTGTTTCTTCGCTGACAGCCCCGTACTTATCCAATGTTTCATTGCGAACCCCAAGCAAGCTGATTTTGGCTTGATTCGCGTAAGGCGTGATCCCAGCAACAAAATAATCTGATGAACCTGGCACATTCGTGATGCGATGACTGATCAATCCCCCGGTGCAGGATTCTGCTACCGCCAGACGCAGGCCTTTCTGTCGAAGAATTTCACCGATTTGGAATTCGATAGATTTTTCAAGCATGAAGTGATTATACAATGGTTCAAACCAGGGGTTAAGGGGCAGGGGATAGGGGGCAAGGGATAGGGGACAGGGGATAGGGGGCAAGGGATAGAGGACGACACAGCCATTTCCCTTTATCCAAATACGTCCTGGGTGGGAAAATAACTGCCAGATGACTGGAATAGATATTTCTGATATGGTTTTTAAAAATCTACCTTGTGGACGTGCTAAAATAAATTGGTATGGTAGCAACTGAACACCTTAAGGGAATTCTGGATAATCTGCCATCCAAACCCGGCTGTTATTTAATGAAGGATGAGGATGGAAAGGTTATCTATGTGGGAAAAGCAGTCAATCTGCGGAACCGGGTGCGGTCGTATTTCCACACCAGCGCGCAGAAGAACAAGCGAACCAGGCAGATGGTGGGCAGAATTTCAGATCTAGAATGGATTGTGGTCGGTTCGGAGCTCGAAGCTTTGATCTTGGAGATGAACCTTATAAAGAAATATCGACCACATTTCAATGTCCGTTTAAAAGATGATAAACGATATCCTTACATTAAGGTTCACTGGAACGAAGATTTCCCCAAAGTAACGGTCACCCGGCGAATGATACAGGACGGATCACGCTATTTTGGTCCGTATACCAGCGTGTGGGCTGTTCACCAGACCTTAGATATCCTAAGGAAAATCTTTCCATACCTGACCTGCGATAGAGAGATCACAGGTCATGATGCGCGGGCGTGCCTGTATTATGATATTAAGCTGTGCAGTGCACCCTGTCTTGGAAAAGTTGATCGTACCACCTATCGTCTGATGATCGAAGATCTGTGCAATTTTCTGCTTGGACGGACAGATCCAATCGTCTCCAGAATGCGGCTGGAGATGACACGAGCGGCTGAAGAACTGCAATATGAACATGCCGCCACTCTTCGGGATCAGATTCGTGCAATTGAGAACGTTGTTGAGCGGCAAAAAGTTGTGTCCAGTGATTATGTCGATTCGGATGTGATCGCCCTGGCGCGCGAGGATGGTGATGCATGTGTGCAGGTGTTCTTTGTGAGGAGTGGTAAACTGATCGGTCGTGATTACTTCTTGCTGGAGGGGGCAGAAGAGTCGAGCGATCAGGGCGTGCTGTCTGAATTTATTAAACAATTTTATGACAAGGCATCCGTCATTCCTGCCCAGGTCTTGCTGCCTTACGATGTTGAAGAAGCCCAAATTATCCGGCAATGGCTCTCCCAGAAGAGCGGAAATGATCTGGTGGAAATTATTGTTCCGCATGATGGACTTCAGCAGGATTTGGTACAAATGGCCGCTGAGAACGCTGTTGATACTTTGCAGGCACTGCGCGCTCAATGGCAGGCTGACAGCCACAAGCAGGAGCAAGCCCTGGCTGAAGTCCAGTCTGCGCTAGAATTAGATAATCCCTTAAACCGGATCGAGTGCTATGATATCTCCAACACACAGGGAACAGCAGCGGTTGGCAGCATGGTAGTTTTTGCGCAGGGTGTGCCAAAAAAGAAATTCTACAGACGTTTTAATATCCGCAGTGTAGATGGACCGGATGACTTTGCCAGTATGGAAGAAGTGCTGACTCGCCGGTTTAATCGGTGGAAGGCTGCACATGAGATCGCAGACGCACCTGGGAAGAAAGTCGACCAATCCTTTGCGATGCTGCCAGATCTGCTAATTGTTGATGGCGGTAAAGGGCAGCTGAGCCGTGCGGTACGGGTGCTCGAAAAATATGACCTTAGAGACAAAGTGCCGGTTGTTGGTTTAGCAAAACAGAAAGAAGAGCTTTTTGTTGCCGATCGTACAAGCCCGATCCAGCTACCGGCCAGATCACAGGGTTTATACTTACTGCAAAGGATTCGTGATGAAGCGCATCGCTTTGCGATTACCTCTCATCGAAAACTTCGCACAAAGCAGGGTATTGCATCCCGTTTGGATGCGATACCAGGTATCGGACCGGCGCGCCGTATAAGCCTGTTGGATCATTTCGGTTCCATCAATGATATCCAGGAGGCTTCGATTGAGGAGTTGGCTGCGGTTCGTGGAATCACGCCAAAACTAGCGAAGTCGATTAAATCACATCTGGCGTGAAAGAATGAAGGAATCGTTTATAATAAAGATATTCGATAGGAGTAGATTGATGGCGAAGAAGAAAAAACAAATGTCCAAACGAGAAAAGCGTCACTTGCGCCTTCAGCAAGTCGTTTTTATTGCTTTCAGCGTAATCATTGTAATGGCGATGCTGCTCTCATTAATTGTCAAGTGATAATCTTGGATTACAAGATTTCATTGATCTAATATATCACACCATGATGTACGATTAATAGGGAAGAAAACCCTGATTATATTATTCCACTTGTTTGTCCAGGCGGTCCAATTTCATACGTAACTCACGCCATTGGATTTTCGAAACACCAAGTTTTTGACGGATCTTTTCTCGTTCCATGCCCGACTGCCAATCAATAAGCGCACAAGACCAGCGGCACATGTCGAAAGAGATATGTTTTCCGAGTTCCGTCTCTTCACTCAGATCCTCAAGCAGATACTCTAATCTTCGAGGTGACCACGGGAATAGTCGGTCATCTAAAGGGTACTGGCTCCTGTATTCCTGATAGGCTTCAACCCAAGATTCTGGAAGGGATATCTTGCGTTCTTTGTAGCGGTGCTGGGGGCTGGCATATCGTACGAAGAGCAGAGGCCCGCCGGGTGCTTCGAGGTCTATATGATTTGGGCTCAGTCCCAAACATTCACCTTTCTTGATCCCCGTGTTGATAAGCAGGGAGAAGAGCGTGTAGTACCGGGCATCCGGCTTAGCTGATCTGCGATAATCGATTGCCATGTCAAGTATGATATCGATCTCCTGTGGTGTGAGCACGGTTGGCAGTGGGCTGATGACGGAAATCTGGACAACCTTTTCAGCAGGGTCTAAGAGCAAGACGCCATTCTCGTGCAGCCAGCGGAAGAAAGCCTTGATGGATGTAATTCTGCGAGCCAGCGTTTTTGGGCTGCAGGGGACGCCGCGCCCGGTTTGCATCCATTCCAGAAAGTTATTCAAATCGGTTGTTGTTATATCATTCAAGGTTTTATCGGGTGGCAGATAGGATGCAAGCAGACGTAGATCTGCAGTGAATGCTTTTACGGTATGTGGCGAGTAGCTCTGGTCGTTTAAGAAAATTTGCCAGGCATTGATAGTGGGAGTCAGGGAAGCAGCGGAAGAAATATGTGCCGTACTTGTGGATGGGTTATCTGCAGGGGACATCAGGAACTCCAGTTAATTGCGGATAGATTATTCGTATAGACGTAATGTATTGGTAATAGTGTATCTCAATATATCCGCTTTGTCAAATGCTCGTGGCTGCGTAAGGGTAGGGCTGAGGCGTGACAATGATCGGATTGAGACCACAAAGGTTCTTCTTAAGACGAAAAAATCTATTCGTATATTAATGGAATATGACATGATCTTGAACGCCAGATGGTATAATTCCCTGATTGTTGGTCGGTGATGACCAATACTTAATTCAATAAATATCCTTCATTGATAGAGGAGGCCATATGAAACTAAGATGGGTTTTTGTACTTTCGGTGATTTTATTAATCGCGCTTGGTGCGTGCCAATCGTCAGATAGTGTTTCTACACCATCCGGAGAAGCGGGTGAAGAGTTAACCGCAGGGCAACCAGAAGGGACAGAGCTTCCATACCCGGCGCCAAATCCCGTTGAGCAATCCAATGATGCGTATCCAGATCCGCTCTATCCTGAGATCCTGGATGGATCCGAAGCAACCTGGCAACAAGTTCAGGAGATGATCACCAACGGCGAAGTGAGGCAAATAACAATCCAGGGTGAATCAACGCGTGTCACTATGGGGCTAAAAGATGGTCGTTTGTTAATTGTGGTTGTCCCCTCTGTCAGTGACGTGAATAATTATATTTCATCCTGTGGTGAACCCTGTTTAACGATCATCATTATCCAGGAGTAATCGAAAAGAGACAATTCGAAAATATCCCCCCAACTCCCTGAGTTTTCTCGAGGAATTGTGTCGAATATCATTCATGCCCACCTCGCCGGGTGGGTTTTTTATTGGTTCTGATCGCCAGACAAACCGAGCTCTGGCGCAATAGTCTGCATGGCGGAGATTACGTTTTCCACATGCTCCCAAAGATCAATCCCGAATTCTTCAGCGGCTTGAGCGATTTCGTCTCGATTGGCGCCGGCTGCGAATGATCGATCCTTCCATTTTTTCTTTACTGATTTAACTTTTAAGTCATGCAGCGACCGAGATGGTCGTACGAGAGCAATTGCAACGATCAAACCAGTGATCTCGTCGCAGGCAAATAATGCTTTCTCCATCAGGGTTTGCCTGGGGACGCCGGTATGGTCTGCGTGGCTTTGAATCGCTCGTACGATGTCTGTAGGAACCCCTCTTTCGCGCAGGATAGCTTCTCCCTCGCTCGGATGCTCTTCCAGTGTGGGATGGATCTCCCAATCGAAGTCGTGAAGCAAACCCGCCATTCCCCATATTTCTTCATCCTCGTTATATTCATGCGCATAGAATCGCATGCAGGCCTCAACGGCGAGCATGTGACGAATCAGGTTTTTGTTTTTTACATATTCGTGTACGATTTCGAGGGCTTGTTCACGGTTCATATGAACTCCTGTTCTCACAATAGAGCATAGAGAATCTGATTTCGATCAGGCACCTTGAGAGAAGATTGGCTCGGGTTTACCCAATACAGGCAGTGGTTTGGTCAGGTGGATATCGGTAAATGCGATAAAGGTGGCGAATACCTCCCGCATGTTCCAGTAAAAAAGGGTAGCCTGGCGGTATGTTCGCTGATTTGCGGGAACTCCGACAGCGGAAACGCCCAGAGAATTGCAGGTATAGATCGTGCGAGGCATATGAAAGTTTTGCGTAATGAGGATCGCGCGTTCAATCCCAAAGATATGGCGTGCCCGATAGCATGTGTCGTATGTTCTCCGTCCGGCGTAGTCTAAAATGACAGCATCTTCTGGCACACCCAGGTTGAGTGCATAATCACGCATTGCCCCCGGTTCGTCATAATGATCCGTAGGGTTATCGCCGCTGAGCAGGATTTTGTCGACTTTTCCGGCAAAGAATAAATCAGCTGCCGTAGCGACTCGATCACGCAGTACTGGAGTAGGACTGCCGTCCCGCCATAACCCGGCACCGAACACGATGGCTACCGGTCTGGCAGGTACGTTGTCTGATCGGTACGTTCGGCTCAATGCGTATAAGTGCGTGATCAGGCGGGGTAGAAAGAGCGCCACCATACCAGTAATCAGGATAATTCGTAATATTTGTTTGAGCATGATCCTTGAACCAAGTACAACTCACAATTCTACCACCCGCTGGATTTTATCTGATTAGTTTGAGCTTAGTGACTTCTGGTCCCTCAATAAATTATGTTGCCTCTTGTCTGGTTATTCGCAAAAGGTTAAAATCGCTGAACTATGGATATTGAAGCCAGATACCAAGATACATTGGATTACCTTTACAGCTTTGTCGATTACAGTCTAACGCGCCAGACTCGCTATTCACCGGAGCAATTTGACCTGGATCGCATGTTCGTTTTTATGGAGCAGATTGGCAACCCACAAAAATCCTATCCAATCATCCACGTGGCAGGTACGAAGGGCAAAGGATCTGTATCTGCAATGTGTGAAAATGCATTACAAACAGCAGGTTATCGCGTTGCGCTTTACACCTCCCCACACCTGCAGGACTTTGCTGAGCGGATTCAGGTTAATCGAAAACCCATTCCACACCAGGCAGTCGTTGAGCTGATCGATGAATTCAGACCCTATCTGGATGCTGGAACAAAATTAACCACCTTTGAAATTGCTACGGCATTAGCTTTCCTGTATTTCGAGAGGCGGGCGGTGGACGCAGCAATCATTGAAGTGGGTCTTGGTGGACGTCTGGATGCGACCAATGTGGTCACCCCCGTTGTATCCGTCATTACGTCTCTCTCTTATGACCATACGAATTTCCTGGGTGATACGCTGTCTGAGATCGCTGGAGAAAAGGGGGGAATTATCAAACCCGGTATACCTGTTGTGCTCGCGCCGCAGGCTGAGGAAGCGCGCCTGGTTATCGAACGTATTGCCTCAGAACAGAATTCCCCATTGATACAGGTTGGTAAGGATTACTTGTTTGCTGAAATTTCACATTCGCTTTCCGAACAATCACTGTTTGTATGGCCAGAATCAGAGCAGTCGTTGGTGAATGAGTACATAGAATCCGCCGGGTTCGAGGAATGGGAACCAACTCGATTGCATATTCCATTGTTAGGATTTCACCAGATTGAGAACGCAGCAACGGCTTACGCAGCGCTGCAAACTGCGAAAACACGAGGATTGCCCATCAGCGCACCGGACATCCAGAAAGGTTTTTCCAACGTCTTCTGGCCGGGAAGGTTTGAGATCATAGACAACGTACCTCCGATTGTGATCGACTCTGCACATAATCGCTACTCAGCATTAAAACTTCGTTTAGCATTAGATGATTATTTCCCGGGTCGTCCGGTGGTGCTTGTCTTTGGCGCATCTGAGGACAAGGATGTAGATGGCATGTTTGCGGAGCTCATGCCGCGTGTGCACCATGTTATCGCAACCCGTTCGTATCATCCACGCTCAATGGATCCGGAACATCTGCGGACGTTAGCGCATCGATTTGGTCGCCCGGTGCTCGTCGTGGAAGAAGTCTCTGATGCGCTGGACGAGGCATTACGGATCGCTGGTGAGGGGGAACTGGTATTGGTTACGGGGAGTTTATTTGTGGCAGCCGGAGCGCGACATACCTGGTACAATCAAATTGATCCTCTGCTAACAGAATAATTGGGTAAGGAATAATTGCGCAAATTAACCCTGATATAATCTTGGAAAAATTGTGCTGGTGTTAGTTTAACCTGAGAGAGTAAACGATGAGAAACAACGATTGGAATTTTCGAGACGATGATAATGAATTCGGAGATGCTTTACATCGCCGTACTGAGGAACTGTACAGTGTTCCTGATGCAGTACCCGATGAGGAAGGGTATATCGTCTGCCCGGTTTTGCCTTTACGTGATCTGGTGGTATTTCCACATATGGTTTCACCGGTATTTATCGCACAGGAATCGACTCTATTAGCTGTTGAGTATGCTCGCGTGAATGATCAGACAGTGATCGCATTAACGCAGCGTGATCCTGAAAATGAAGATCCACTGCCGGAAGATTTCTTTGGTGTTGGTGTCGAGATGGCGGTCGGTCGCTTATTAAGTATGCCAGACGATTCCAGTTCGGCACTCGTCCAGGGTCGACGCAGGATAGAGGTCGTTGAATTTCTACAGGAAGAACCGTTTATGCTGGTGCAAGCTCGCCCGGTTCACGAAACTATAGAGGTTGACCGCCAAGTAGATGCGACCATGCGGACAGCAATTGAAATGTTCCACAAGTGTGTGGAACTGGATCGCAGTTTGCCGGAGGAGGCGTATCTGTACGCGCTCAACATCGAGGATCCTGGATGGTTGAGCGATATGATCAGCACCGCGATCGCACCATCTCTTCCTGAACGCTATTCCTTGCTTTCGATAATGGATCCGATGGAAAGACTCCAGCAAGTCATCAACCTGCTGGTCAAAGAAGTTGATGTGCTCGAGCTTGAGAGCAAGATTCATACACGTGCGCGAAGTGAAGTAGATCGTACTCAGCGTGAGTTTTATTTGCGAGAACAAATGAAGGCCATCCAATCTGAACTTGGGGAAGGCGATCCCTGGTCGCGCGAGATCTATGAACTGCGTAAACGAGTCGAATCTGCTGGGCTTCCGGAAGAGGTGCAGGTGCGTGCGTTACGTGAAGTGGACCGCCTGAGTCAGATGCCGCCCATGTCACCAGAGGTGGGGATCATTCGCACTTATGTCGATTGGATCCTCGACCTGCCCTGGTTAGATGCCACGGATGATAATCTGGACGTAGGAAATGCCTCAGCCATCCTGGAGCGCGATCATTACGGGCTGCCGAAAGCCAAAGAGCGCATCCTGGAGTACATCGCAGTGCGGAGTCTCAGGCCGCGACATACACGCCAGCCCATTTTATGCTTTGTCGGTCCTCCAGGAACGGGCAAGACGTCCCTTGGACAGTCGATCGCTGAGGCGTTGGGACGTAAATTTGTCCGTATCTCCCTGGGTGGTGTGCGTGATGAGGCTGAAATTCGCGGCCACCGCCGCACATACATCGGCGCGCTGCCCGGACGCATTCTCCAGACCATACGAAGAGCTGGCACGATAAACCCGCTTTTTATGCTCGATGAAGTCGATAAATTAGGAC
>JAUXFR010000168.1 GCA_030622805.1 Anaerolineae bacterium
AAGTGTCTTTGGCCGCGCTGCCAGCAGCCAGATTTTAAATTTAGATTTATTGTTCGTAGGATCAGACATGATTTATCTCTTAGAATCGAGTCTCACCACAGTAAAGCAGAGGCATCCAAGAACACACAGTAATCTTGAGCTGCGCTCAATATGAAAATTCTTCGACCAGGTTTGTTTAAATCCACTAATAGCGCCTATAAATGCTAATCTCCACGAATTCTATAATTACTAGATTATATTATTTCGCGCACATAAGTATTCTACCAGTGATCCGTCGAGCATGATTCTTCTGATTGATTGAAACTACATATTTATCCTGATAATTCGATACAAGACAACGTGCTTGAGCACGTTTTGGATACCAGACCGCAATTCATTCGCGGTCTGTATGATATAATTCTCAACCAATCCAGTCCAAATTACTGACGAATTCAACACCTCAATAACCAATGAAATCACGTTTACCGGTATCGTTGTTTACAGTATCAATCATTATTCTGGTAGTGGGCTTAATATTTTTTCCAGCACGCGCAGCATCAGGTGGAAATACTGTCGTGAACAATCCAGTTCAAGCAGAACGTGACTATGACTCTTCTACAGCGTTATGCATGCCCGGGGTCTACTTCAGCGATCCTGGGGACTGTCTACCAGCGGGTCCATCCAAGTACCTGACCGAAATGGCAGAGAAAGGCATCACTTTTCCGATAACCGATCTGCCAGTGAGTAAACCCGATCCGGCTCTCACCTCAATAAATGTCCGCTACGGTTTTGTCCCCCAACGCAATGCACCGGTTTACGGGTCACTGGATGATGCACAGAAGGCGAAGCGCAAGAACGCCATCAAGAAACTTGATTCCAGCTTCACCTATATATCGTACACCGACGAGGTTGTGATCGATGGAAAGCGCTTCTATATGATCGCACCCGGCGCCTGGATGACCGCCGCGGATGTTTCCCGTATTGGTGTTGTCCCTCAGTTCCAGGGACTGACCTTCAAACTTCCACCAGACAACACGTTCGGATGGGTGCTATCCTACTTGAGCAGCGGTCCGGTTGAAACAAAGCGCTCTCCGGGTTATGAAGGTGACGACTACACCGGTCACATCCTGCAGAACCACGAAATCGTACAGGTCTACCATGTCGAACAGATCGCTGACACAGATTGGTACATGGTCGGTCCTGATGAATGGCTGCCGCAAAACCTTGTCGCACGCGTGATCCCCAACACCACACCACCGAAAGGTGTAAACGGAAACAGTTGGATAGAAGTGAACCTGTACGAACAAACGATTGCAGTGTATGAACAGCGCGAACTGGTCTTCGCTACCCTGATTGCCAGTGGAATGGAGCCATTCTGGACCCAACCTGGGCTGTTTCAAATCTACGAGAAATTGGACAGCACACCCATGCGCGGGTCTTTTGAAGCCGACCGTTCGGATGCCTACTATCTGGAAGATGTACCGTGGACGATGTATTTCGACCAGGCGCGCGCCCTGCACGGCGCGTACTGGCGCGCGAACCTGGGATTCCAACAATCACACGGCTGCGTCAATCTGTCTGTTGGCGACGCGCACTGGTTATACGAGTGGGCTGATGTAGGTGATTGGGTCTACGTTTGGGATCCATCGGGGCAGACACCCACAGATCCCGAAGTGTATGACTCAGGTGGATTTTGATCGCGGAGAGAAAATGCTTTCTTTACCGGAAAAGATAATTTTTCTTACCGCTTCACTTATTGCCCTGTACTTTACCTATGAAATCATAAATCGGATCACCCGCATCATTCAACGCGGGCAGGGCGAGATCGATTGGAGCCTGGCGCGTAAACGGATTGCTGGTGTCCTCAGCAAGACAATCTCACTGCGACCCACTTTTAGAATCAGGATCATTCCCAGTCTCTTCCACGCGTTTATCGCCTGGACGTTCATGGTCTACCTGCTGGTGAATCTGGTAGATATCCTGGAAGGCATGATCGGCAACTTCAACTTCTCTGAAGCTATCAGTCCACTCGGCGGTCCATTCCGTTTGATCGCGGATGTGCTCAGTGTGGCTGCTCTGTTCGGTATGCTGGTGCTGCTCCTGCGCCGGTTCGTTCTGCAGTCCGACGAATTGAAGACAAGGCACGATATCCTGATGAATCCAAAAACCAGAACCGGCATCCGGCGCGACTCTGCCATCGTGGGTGCGTTCATTATTATTCATATTGGTTCCCGCTTCCTTGGGCAATCCTTCATCGCAGCCAGAGAAGGCATTGACGCCTGGCAGCCATTCGCATCTGGCGCTGCCGGACTGTGGCGTGACCTGAGTGAAACAGCGTTAACCGCTGGTATCCACATCACCTTCTGGCTGGCCTTGGGTACCATCCTGATCTTCATCCCCTATTTCCTGTATTCCAAACACATCCACCTGTTTTTCGCCCCACTTAACTTCCTGTTGAAACCAAAACACCATTCCATCGGTGAGTTAAAGGCACTGGACTTTGAAGACGAATACAACGATCAGTTTGGTGTAACGCGGCTGGAGGACCTGGGCTGGGAGCAGCTCATGGACTCCTATGCCTGCATCATGTGCTACCGCTGCCAGCAGGTATGTCCTGCATACAATACGGGCAAAGTGCTCTCACCTGCTGCAATGGAAATTAACAAACGCTATCATCTCAATCAAGATGGGAAGCGAATCGCCCATGGAGGTGAAAGCGCTCAAACCCTGTTAGAGTTCGCCATCCCCGCAGAAGCCGTGTGGGCGTGCACAGCCTGCGGTGCCTGCATTGATATTTGCCCGGTGGGCAATGAACCCATGCGCGATATCCTAGATATCCGCCGCTCACTGGTGCTGATGGACAACGACTTCCCGGAAGCGTTCCAGATCGCCTTCCGGGGTATGGAACGAAACTTCAATCCGTGGAACGTCCCACCAACCGAACGGATGAATTGGGCAGAGGGGCTTGTTGTCCCAACGATCGAGACCAATCCAGACCCGGAGATCCTGTGGTGGGTAGGCTGCGCGCCTGCTACCGACGCTCGTGCACAGAAAACTGCGCGTGCCTTTGCCTCGATCCTCAATTCAGCCGGGGTGAATTACGCAGTGCTGGGCGAGGCCGAGATGTGTACGGGTGACTCAGCGCGCCGGGCTGGGAACGAATACCTGTTTTATGAACTGGCTTTGGGGAATATCGAAACCCTTAACAAGGTTGCACCACCACGCATTGTCACGACCTGCCCGCACTGTATGCACACGCTCAAGAACGAGTATCCGGCGTACGGCGGAGACTACCAGGTGATCCACCACAGCGAACTGATCAATGAGTTGATGACTTCTGGTCGACTGAAGCCAGAGACGAATGGGAAAGTTAAAATCACCTTACATGACCCATGCTACCTTGGAAGGATCAATGGCATCTTTGATGCTCCACGGGAAATCATTTACAATGAAGATGCGGCTATCATAGAAATGTCAAGACATGGGCAATACTCCTTCTGCTGCGGGGCGGGCGGCGCACAAATGTGGAAAGAAGAAGATGGCGAGGGACGCATCAGTGCCAACCGCTTTAATGAAGCACAAAAAACCGGTGCCGAAATCCTGGCTGTTGGCTGTCCCTTCTGTATGATCATGCTCGACGACGCCCGCAAAGGTGCGAACAGCGATATGGAAGTTCTCGATGTAGCCGAAGTTATTGCCCAGCAGTTAGAGAATTGAACAAACGCTTAATTAAATGGGTGAATATGTGGAGCAGCTATGGCACAAAAGCAAGTAAATAAATCTGGACGAAGCCTGAAAGCGGAAGAGATCGTTGCTGATTACCGGCTGGCTTACCGCAGCCGGCAGGCAAGCCTGATCGGCAGGCGCGAAGTGATGAGCGGCAAAGCCAAATTTGGAATCTTCGGCGGTGGAAAAGAGCTGCCCCAGCTCGCCATGGCACACGTTTTCCGTGCAGGTGATTTCCGCTCCGGTTACTACCGCGACCAGACCTTCATGTTCGCCCCCGGCATGTTGACCATCCAGGAATTCTTCGCCCAACTGTATGCACATGCCGATGTCCAGGCAGACCCTGCTTCCGCCGGTCGTCAGATGAACGCACATTTCGCCACCCGCAGCCTGAACCCGGATGGAAGCTGGAAAGACCTTACAGCACAGTTCAATTCTGCAGCCGATGTTTCTCCCACTGGTTCGCAGATGCCGCGCTTGGTCGGGTTGGCATACGCATCCAAGCTTTATCGCTCACTTGATGAATTAAAGTCCTTCACTCAATTCTCAAAGGATGGAAACGAGATCGCCTTCGGCACCATCGGCAACGCAAGCTGCGCGGAGGGTATGTTCTGGGAAACCGTCAACGCCATCGGAGTGCTGCGCTGCCCGGCTGTCCTGACCGTCTATGACGATGGCTATGGCATTAGCGTCACCAACGAGAACCAAATCACCA
>JAUXFR010000002.1 GCA_030622805.1 Anaerolineae bacterium
AGGCCTCATCCCAGATAGCATACAGGCGATCAATATCCTCACTGGGTATCTCTAAATGTTTTGCCAGATCAGAGAATCCTCGCATATCCTGACCGATTTCACTAAGGGACATTGATTTTGGCAGCCGCCTAAAGAGGTAGTGCAATTTATTCCACTCAATTTGATACGCGGTCAGTGTCGGTACGATATCATCGATATCCGAACGGCTGGCGATGAAGCACGCCAACGTGTGCTCACCATCGAAATAACAACGCCGGCGCCGGGCGATCGCTGAGACTTCCTGCCAGCCGCACACATCGCCAAACCCTGCGTGCAGGAAGACATCTTCGCTCTGACCCAGCACTACCAGGTCGACATCCGGCGTGCACGGCGGAAGCCGGAGCATACTGTAGATGAACGCCGACATATCCGGATCATCGTTACGAGCCCCGGGATGCAGCAGTGAATTCATGCTGGCATGCACTTCCTCCAGCGTGCGTATCTGTACGTCGGCGGTCGAACGCAGCAGGGAATAATAAGTGCGTAAATAAAGTTCTACTTCTTCCGATTCTGTGGTGGGAACTGTACGTTCCATGATCCATTCCTCACTTGCCATCATCCGCGATTTTCTGTGTTTTAATAACACTCGCTTTCTCAATCGCCTGTACGATTTTATAGTACCCGGTGCAGCGGCACAGGTTGCCAGTGATTGCCGTTTGTATCTGTTCCTTTGTCGGGTTGGGCTGCTCTTCCAACAGCTTGACCCCCGACATGATGAAACCTGGTGTGCAATAACCGCACTGCACAGCTCCCTCTTCCACAAACGCTTGCTGCACCGGATGCAGATGCCCATCCAGCATCAGCCCTTCGATTGTAACAATCTCGGCTCCATGCGCTCGCACCGCCGGAACCAGGCAGCTCATTACTGCCACTCCATCCATAAAGATTGTACAGGCGCCGCACTCCCCTTCTGCACAACCTTCCTTGGTGCCAATCAAGCCAGCTTCTTCGCGCAGTAAACGCAGCAGGGTTTTATCATGCCCGGTGTTAATAATATATTCTTTTCCGTTTATCTGGGTCACGATTGGTGTGCCAGAGAGGTGCACAGCCCCATGCTCCAGCGGTAGGAGATCGTCTTTCTGAGCCCGGGTATTGAGCAAGACGGGATCATCAGGGAACTCAATACGTTCCTCACCGACCGCGATGGCGTGCAGACTGCGCGATACACATACCCGCACCATCTCCCTGCGATAAGCTGCCGAGCTGCGCAGGTCGTCGATTGGATGGGCGTCACCCATCGCCAGATCCGCTGCCTGTGCAATCGTCGCATCATTGAGCTGGCGTTTCTGCAGGTACAACTCAGCACGGCGAGCGTGAATTATCGTAGGTGCGACGGCTCCCAGGGTTATTGCTGGGTCCTCAATCAACATATTTGTAGGATCCTGGGAAAAGGTCAGCAGGACGGCAGCGTTCACTACAGAAATTGCCTGTGCTCTGCGCAGCGCCAGTTTAATGAATGTCCCGCGCTGGTTCTGCTTCAGTGCCCGAAAAGCGATATCCACCAGCATTTCATCCTGCTCCATCACCGTACCGCGCACGCCTGTATAGAACTCTTCGAGCGGCACTACACGCTCGCAATTCAATGACCGCAGCGTCACCCGGGCACCCATCGCCACTAAAGGCGTGATCGTATCATTAGCTGGGGATGCTGTGATCAGATTTCCGGCAACTGTTCCCCGATTGCGGATCTGTGGGGCGCCAACCTCCCAGGCTGCCTGAGCCAGTGGGTGTGCATACGCACGCAATATTTCAGAACCCACACAATCGTTATGCGTCACCAATGCTCCCAGATGGATCCAACCTGCTTCATCCATCTCGATAATGTTTAAGCCTGGAATGCGGGTGACGTCAACGACCACCTCGATCCCTTTGCGGATGCCGCGCTCAATTTCCAGGATCAGGTCCGTAGCGCCGGCTACGACACGCGCTGTACCTTTGTGTTCAGCAAGGATCTGTAATGTCTCTTCAATGCTGGTAACAGTGTAATACTTCTGCCACATAGATGCTCCATTATCGAATTGCTGCATCCCAACGCGGTTAAGATGCTACTTTTTAATCGTTACCCGACATTATGCTGCCGTCCCCGCCCTGACGCAGCATGATGATCTCTGCCATAATGCTGACCGCTATTTCTTCCGGTGTTTCGGCGTTCAGCTCAAGCCCGATCGGTGAACGGACTCGATCAATGATTCGTTCGGGGACCCCCTGCTCTATAAGCTGTTTTTGTGTTGTCATCCAACGGCGCCTGGAACCTATCACACCAATATAGCCAGCGTTGGAATTTAGTAATGCCGGCAGACCCAGAACATCGATATCAACACCACGGGTGGTCAGTACAATGTATGTCCACGGGGTGATTTTTAATTTATCAGGCAATTCCCCCATCTGTAGAGGGTAGTATTCATCAGCGTCCGGTACGGTTTCTGGACTGCAGAACTCCGCTCGATCATCGCTGACGATCACCCAGAAACCCAACCAATGTGCCAGATGAGCGACCGCTTTACCCACATGACCTGCCCCAATCACTAACATGCTCGGTTTCGGCAAAACAGGCTCCACATATACCTCCAGTTGTCCACCGCATACGCCAGGGTCTCCACGCTCTGGATCAGCCATACTGTATTCCACCATGCGCGAGCTGCCCTGCTTGATCGCTTCGAGCGCCTCGGTAATTACACGGTTTTCCAGCTCGCCGCCACCAACTGTACCGATGATCGATCCATCTTCATAAACCAGCATCTTACTACCAGTACCCCGTGGGGTTGACCCCTGGCTGCGGACGATGGTGCAGAATGCTCCAGCACGGTTCTTATTTTCCAATTCTGCTAACGCCTGAAATATTGAACGCTCTGTTGACATTTCTCAAACCTCTAACAAACTTAGTATGACTGGCAGGAGCTGCTTCTTCCTGGAAACAACCCCATTTGCCAGACGGGTGCTGTCAGATTGCAGTGGGTATGGTAAATCATCCAGAATTGGCGGCGCGTTGACCGTAACCAGCCGGCTGGAATCACCTACAATGTCAGTGACCATTAACATCGCGAAATCCAATCCCCGCTGCTGACGGAGATTATCCAGAGCCTCTGTCAAAACACCCAGATGCTCATCCAGCTGCATCAAATTAGTTACCTCTGCCTGAGCGATGGCGAATTCATAACCTCCCGCTTCGTACATCTTAATGTCCGTGCTGACGATGTCTTCAGGATCAGCCCTTGACAGCCCCGCACCGGCTTCCAGCACCTTTACACCAAACGATTCGATCGTCTCATCCGGTAGTGGACCGTTCTGCACAAACGCCCAACGAGACAGGGTTTCCACCGCTTCTTTATCACGATCAGTGGTTGTTGGGGAATTCAAGATCAAGGTGTCGGCGACCAATCCTGCCACTAACAATCCTGCAATATCTGGTGGGGGACGCAGACCAGCATCGCGAATACGCTCCGTTACCAATGTACAGGTGCTGCCCACCACATCCACTGAGAAACGGATTGGTGCACGCGTCGAGGGATTGCCAAGTCGATGGTGGTCCAGGATTTCGATCAACTCTGCTTCCTCGATTGAGCCAAGCGCCTGAGCAGCTTCGTTATGGTCCACAAGGATCAAGCGCAAACGCGGAGGGTTCAAGACATCCCGCTGGAGGCTGACTCCCAGATACAGACCAACTTCATCAACGATCAGGAAATCGTTGTGCTCTTCACGCAAGACTCTGTTGATTACATCACGTATCCTGGTGCTTGCTCGGAAACGAGGTACGCTCTTATCGCAAGCCTCACTGCACGGTAGTTCCATGATCTCCGCCACACGCATTTCTTGCTGTTGTGGCAATGGACCAATTAATTTCCCGATCAATTTGATTAGACTGACACCCGTAATCATCCCGACTGGCTTGCCCGTCTCCTCATCAACAACAGGCGCGACGCCGCCTGTGCGATTGATGACCGGCCAAGCTTCACCAATCGGACTATCTGGAAATGTGGTGTCATAGCGCCGGGTGACCGCTTCAAAGCGCGGTGATGCATCCGTGAGCAGGGTTGGCGCTTCGATCTCCAGTCGTTTCAATATCCAGGTGGTCTGTGGGTTGATTGGACCTGCGCGAGCCGCAAGCGTGTCTTCTCCATCCCTTTCACGCAAGAGCCAGGCATATCCCACCGCCGAGGCGATAGAATCGGTGTCAGGGTTTATATGTCCAATGACATAGGTGTGTGACATTTATGCTCTACTCCTTGATTCTCGTTCAAGACCTGTGTTTTTGTGATCCATAAAATGATGGTTGAATAAACATTTCAATGGACCAGAGATAATTATGTATTTAACTTCATCCAGATTTTCTCTGGCGTGATTGGATTATCGTTGATGTGGACACCGCAGGCATCCAAAACCGCATTTCCAACCGCCGGTGCTACACCATCCATCGGGATTTCAGCAACCGCTTTGACTCCGAATGGGTGCGATGGCTCGAAGGTTTCGACAAAGATGGTTTCGAGTTCGGGCATTTCATTGGCGCGGAATATATGATAATCCCACAGGTCAACTTCACGTGCACGCCCTCGCTCATCATAGCACATCTCTTCACTCACCGCATATCCCAATGCCTGTGCCATACCACCTTCTACCTGACCGGAGGCGGTGATCGGATTTACGATCACGCCTGAATCAACAGCCATCACCAGTCTGTCCACCACAACCTGACCGGTTTCAATATCTACGGTAACCTCCGCAAATTGTGCCGCGAACGGTGGTGGCGCCACAGGCGACATATAGGAGCCCACACCCATAATCTGTTCCTGATCTTCGTGGTGCAGCGCGTTGTGACCCACATCACTCAGGTTGACAGAGCGACCATCCGGAGTGATTGCTCTCCGTTCTACCAGGCGGATCTCAGATGGTTGTACGCGTTGTTGCTCAGTGTCTTCGTTCAGCATACGGGAAGCGCGGTCACGGATCCGTTCAGCGACCTTCTCCGCCGCCAGGACAACTGCTGCACCTGAGACATAAGTGGTACTGGAAGCGTAGGCGCCCTTATCAAATGGCGTGAAATCTGTATCCGATGAATACACCAGCACATCCTCCAGCGGAACGCCGAGTACTTCCGCAGCCATCTGCGCCAGTACGGTATCTGAACCTGTCCCAAGGTCGGTCGCGCCGACTAATAAATTAAAAGAGCCATCTTCGTTCATCTTGATACTCGCCCCACCCATGTCCAGGTATGGGATCGCTGTGCCCTGCATCACCAGCGCTACGCCGATCCCTTTCCTCAGGTATGGTGCACATTCACCTTTCACATTGAATACATCGTGCCATTCCGGTACAGCGTATTTCTGATCCCATCCGATCACAGCTTTGCCCTGCTGAACGCATGCTTCCAATCCACAGGTTTCAATTATCTCAGGGCGTGGTTCCCTTCCTTCGCTCCATGCAGTGCTGAATGGGTGCAGCTCGCCAGCACGTAAGGCATTTTTGAGTCGGAATTCTAATGGATCGAGATCCAGATGGCGGGCGATTTTTTCTATATGCCGCTCAACTGCCCAGAACCCCTGTGGTACACCGTAGCCGCGGTAAGCGCCAGCCGGTGGATGGTTTGTATACACGATGTCAGCATAGAAGCGGATATTCGGAGCCTTTCGATAAGGTCCATCCCCAACATACAGCGCCATTGCTTTGTGTCCCGTGTTCCCGGTAACCGTCAACGCATGGCAGCCATAGGCGCCGGTGTCCGTCAGGACATACATCGCATTGGCTGTGATCGTGCCATCGGATTTCACGCCAGTCTTCATGCGGATGCGCATCGGATGGCGTGAACGGGCGTCGATGAATTCCTCTTCGCGTGTATATTCATGGATAACACTTCTGCCAGTAGCGATTGTCAGATGAGCCGCAACGTCTTCGTTCAGGATCTCTTGCTTCCCTCCAAAACCACCGCCAATACGCGGTTTGATCACCCGTATGCGCTTGATCGGCAATCCCAACACCGGAGCCAGCTGGCGTCGCACATGAAAAGGAACCTGTGTACTGGTGCGGATCACCAGGCGGTCGTCTTCATTCCAGTAGGTGACCACCACGTGCGGTTCGATATGAGCTGGCTGGACTTTCGATACACTGAACTCATCTTCAAAAATGTGATCGGCTTCTTCGTATCCCTGTTCTATATCGCCAATGTCAATTCGGATCTCCGCTGCCAGATTGCGACCTGGATCCGAATCGGCGAAGTTAACAAACTCTGGTTCATCATGCAGCACAGGTGCTCCGGGTTTCATCGCATCATCCGGATCGAGTAATTCTGGCAAAGGCTCATATTCCACTTCGATCAATTCAAGTGCTTTTTTAGCGATCTCTTCTGTCTCCGCAGCGACAAAAGCTACACGATCACCGACATAGCGAACTTTATTGTCCAGAGAAAAGGTGTCCAACGGACCCGGAATTGGGTCGGATTGTCCAGCAGTTGAATAAACCACGCGTGGGATATCCTTCCAGGTTAGCACGGCTGCCACACCGGGCAGCGACAGGGCGTTACTGACATCAATATGTTTGATGCGTGCATGCGCTACAGGGCTGTGCAGGACTTTTGCGATCAGCATACCGCGGCGTTCAAAATCCGCTGTAAAGGCTGGTTTTCCCTGGACCAGTTTAACAGCATCAACCTTGGGATCCGGTTTACCAACTCGGCTGAGGGTCTCTCTCTCTGATGTGACAATCATTTTAGGAAGCACTTGAACCTTCGTGTCAGTAGAAGAAGGGATAGGAGCAAAGAAATCAGGTGATTCTGTATCCCCCACCCCCTTTCCCCTATCTCCTGAAATTCCTTGCGGCTCGGGGAAAATCCTCCTGCCCACATCGTTGGCTGCCTCTCCCCTCATCCTTGCCGCGGCTCGCAGGACAGCCTGAACGGGTTTCAGATAGCCAGTGCAGCGGCAGAGCACACCTGATAATGCCTCGCGCACTTCATCTTCACCTGGATCAGGATTGCGCTCAAGCAAAGCTTTTGCTGCCAGAATCTGGGCTGGTGTACAGTAGCCGCACTGGATGGCTCCCGTTTCCACAAAAGCTTGCTGCAGTGAATGAAGTCCCTCTGTCAGCTTCCACCCCTGTTCTGGGTGCTGACCGACTGCCTCAATGGTCTGGACGCGAGAACCTTCAGCCTGTGCTGCTAGTAAAAGGCAGGAATTGACAGGTCGTCCATCCAGTAGTACGGTGCATGAACCGCATTCACCTTTTTCGCAGCCATGCTTTGTCCCAAAATATCCTTCTCTACGAAGTACTGATAACAGGCTTTCTCCTGGAGAGATGTCTAATTCTTTACCGAAATCGTTAATATTGAGATTTACTATCATACTCTGCCTCCCATGTCGGCGATAGCGCGTTTTGTCAACACGACTGCCATTTCCCGGCGGTATTGTGCGCTGGCCCATTGATCACCAGCATTTTGAAAAACGTTCTGCGCCGCAATTTCTGCCCCACTGGACTCTGGACCATCAAATGCCAGTGCAGGCATTTCTCCATAGCCACCCAATACGACTCTCGTACGCCCGGATGACCAGATCGCAACGGCTGCACTGACAAGCGGCAGGTCAAATGGGGACCTGGATACATAATGGTAGGATAATTTTGTATTCAAAGGAAGATGGATCTGAGTAATCAAACGATGTCTTAACTTTAGATCCCGTAAGGGTAATAATTCCCCGTAGCTGATTTCTTCTTCACCTGGTAGAAGTGTAAGCGTTGGATTTAGTGCCAACATCGCAGTCCCGAATGGTGATCGACCGTCTGCTGAGACCAGCCCACCTGCCACCGTTGCCAACTGGCGGATATTGATCGTTCCCTCCAGACGGATAGCGTCACAAAGTGCTTGAGGTAAAACTACGTCGCTCTTTCCATCCAGCTCAAGCAGGCTCTGCAGTTTGCATGTTGCTCCAATCTGCAGGAGTTGCCCGTGCTTATTTATTTCATCAAGCCCTAGAGATTGCAGATCGACTACGGCGTACGCTTCCCTGGACGGTTGATTCAAGACCGTACCCCCACCGAGTGGTACAGTCGCAGGTTGATCACGAGACAATAAAATCAGCGCTTCATTGATTGTCTGTGGGCGGTGATATTCAATGATCATAAAAACACCTATCCTATTCGTTTTGTTGAACTGAGTTCATTTTCGGAATACACTTTCCAGCCTAATGCTTCAAACTCTTCAGTTTTATAAATTTCCTTTGGGACGCGAACCAGAAGTGCTTCTGCCTCCGCAAGTAATTTGTTATCCGGTCCATAAATGTGTCCCGAAGCCGAAGCTGTGCGGCTTTTCACTTTCCCAGCCTTTCCAACCAGACGTAACGGCTGATTAACCGGAACATTTTCTCGGTATCGGATGTTCAGACGAGCAGTGAACATCAAACGTTGTGGGTCATCGACGATTAATGACCGGTAGGATATCTCATCTAACATCGCAGCCACGATACCACCATGTACAATTCCTGGATAACCCTGGTACGCTTCGTCAACAGTGTACCTCGCTTCAACTTCACCAGGTCGGATATTATAAAATCTGATTTTTAAACCGATTTGGTTGGCCAAGCCACATGCGAAACAATCACGAGAGTTAGGTTGTAACTTCTTCACGATGTTAATCTCCTCATGTTTTCCTGCAATCATATATTATTTAATAATGTTTCATTGTTTCTCGTAACATTATTATACTATTCAGGGGATTATTCCGATCATATTCACAGGAATCTTGTAAGTTTCATTTCAGCAATGGGGAATCGTAATAAGGTATAATAAAACATAGGTATCTTTATTCTCACAGGAGGTGAACGGTTCTTTATTTCATCCGGGGAAGACAGCGCAAGGGCCATGCGAAAGTGATTAGTAATCAGTCAGCCAGATAATTGGGTAATGTTAATAGTATGGACCATACTTACCTGATCAACTGATCGACCAATTCCTTTCAAGTGGTTGACGAGGATGAGGGTTCCTGCTCGCAAGAGCGGGTTAACCGGGCAGCGAGAAAGGCTCGCTCGACAGGTTACCAGCCTGAATACCGGGAAAATCGAAAGATCAGCGGAAGCCCTCCGGGTACGCCTAAGCCCGACATCTTTCCCTCCAAACAAAATTCTGCTACAAAGATTCTCGGATAACCGGATTGACAAAAAGCAGAAACGCGGCAATCTCGTGCAAAGTGCCAAAAATTTGTGATCGTTATTTCTCTGGCACATAACAACTTTTGATAGATTCTGGAGGGATCCCTAATATGTGTGGAATCGTTGGTTATATCGGACCGCGGGATGCGACTCCC
This sequence comes from Anaerolineae bacterium, assembly GCA_030622805.1. Taxonomy (GTDB): domain Bacteria; phylum Chloroflexota; class Anaerolineae; order Anaerolineales; family UBA4823; genus JAUXFR01. The sequence continues at coordinate 9,320 of JAUXFR010000002.1, forward strand.
GTCATCCTCGCGGGATTAAAACGGTTGGAATATCGTGGTTATGACTCAGCCGGGTTGGCTATTATCGAAGATGGCAGGATAAAAATCCGCCGCGATGTCGGTAAACTTTCCCAGCTTGAAAGCCTCGTAGAGGAATCACCCGTAAGCGGCAACATTGGTATCGGACATACCCGCTGGGCAACGCACGGCGAACCCAGCGCGCGCAACGCCCACCCACATCTTGGTATGACGGGTGACATTGTCCTGGTGCACAATGGTATCGTTGAAAATTACATGGAACTCAGAGAGGAATTGAGCGCTGAGGGTGCAGTTTTTAATTCAGAGACAGACAGCGAAGTTATTGTCCACCTGGTTGAACGATACCTTTCAACCAACGGCAATCTGGTTGATGCAGCAAGAAATGCGCTCAGCCACCTGAGAGGCGCACATGGGATTGTTATGATCTCATCAAAAGAACCGGATAAGATCGTCGCCGCACGTATCGGCAACGCAGGGGGAGTGGTCGTGGGCATGGGAGAGGGCGAAATGCACATCGCATCCGACATGCCAGCAATCCTTGAGCACACGAGAAAAATAGTTTTTCTGGAATCACAGCAGATAGCCGTAGTCACCCGTCAGGGTCTGGACATCTTGGCTTTAGATGGGCGGACTATCGATTATCAGGTAAGTTCCGTGTCCTGGGATCCGGTATCAGCGGAAAAAGGCGAATTCAAACACTTCATGGAAAAGGAAATCCACGAACAGGTGCGCTCGCTGACAGAAACGATCTCCGGTCGTATAGATTTTCGCAATGGGCACAGCATCCGCTTACCTGAGCTCAACCTGACTCAGAAGTTCGCGCAGGATATTCGAAAGATCTTTATCACTGCCTGCGGTACGGCTGCGCATGCCGGCATGGTCGGAAAAGTGCTCATCGAGCATATCGCACGCATACCAGTTGAAGTTGACATCGCATCAGAGTTCCGCTACCGCGATCCAATTGTAGATGAGAATACAGTGTTGCTGGCTGTCAGCCAATCCGGAGAGACAGCAGACACATTAGCAGCCATGGAAGAAGGACAGCGCAAAGGTGCGACCCTGTGGTCGATCGTCAACGTGATTGGCTCACAAGCCATGCGAATCTCTGATGGGTACATATCTATGCAGAGCGGTCCGGAGATCGGTGTGGCTTCCACTAAAGCATACACCGCGCCGCTGGTAGATCTCTACATGCTGGCGATCCTGCTTGGAGACCTGCGTGGGACGTTGGACAGAAAATCGCGACAAAAGCTGGTAGACGATCTGCGCTTGTTACCGGATCTCGCCGGTCGCTGCCTTGACAGGGAAGCTGAGGTTGAGCGTTTAGCTCGTGAATTGATCCACGTCAATCACTGTCTTTACCTGGGTCGGGGGATTAATATGCCAACCGCGTACGAAGGGGCGCTTAAGCTGAAAGAGATCTCCTACATCCATGCCGAAGGATATCCGGCTGGCGAAATGAAGCATGGTCCTATCGCACTGATCGACCGGGAGATGCCGGTGGTTGTCATCGCACCCCGCGATCCCTGGTACGAGAAGATGTTCAGCCAGATCGAACAGGCGAAAGCCCGCGGGGGTGTGGTCATCGCAGTGGCAACCGACGGCGATCAAACCATCGCTGATATCGCCGACCACGTGCTTTGGGTACCGCATACCCCATGGCTGCTCAGTCCAGTAACAACAGTTATCCCACTTCAGATGCTGGCATACCACATCGCCGCTCAGCGGGGACTGGACGTGGACCAGCCGCGCAACCTGGCGAAAAGTGTCACAGTCGAGTAATTAAGAAAGGGCTGTCCCAAAAGTAGGGGCAGCCCTTTCTTAATAATATCCCTGCCTGCTGCGTCCAATGACGATCACAAGCACCAATGCGATCAACACCATCGTCAGAAAAATCCACTTCAGATCGAATAAGTTTCCAACAGGATCGACGGAATCAAGGGATGAAGACTGGCCTGTATTCGCACTGGTATCAAACCCAAATAAACTAAGAACTGGTGAACTTGTTTGACCTTCAACTGCGCTAATAACAGCGATTGCCTGGGGAATCTTGCGATCCGATGATATGTAAGTTTTCCCCTGGCAGATCAACTGCGTGGATCCACCGCCATCCAGCATCATTACTTTGTCAGCACCAAAATCCCGCAGCACTCTGGCAGCGTCCTTCTGGCGGGAGGTCTTGGTGCTAAAAATTAATATCGTTTCGTATCGACCATCTCCATTATGGTCATCAATCCCTACAAAGGTCCTGGCGAGGTATTTGGTTGGGCTCTTTCGAGCGTCTTCGGTCAATCCAACTATGATATTAGGGGCAGACGACGAATACAGCACCTGCTGACTAAATGGACGGATTTCTGCCTTATCATCCCAGACCTCTAGCATCAATTTTTGATCGGCATGTTCATTCTTGCCGTAACCGTCACTGATAATTTCATTATTAATTTTTAGGGGAAACGGTAATCTCGTTGGGGATTCACCCATCAAGAAAAATAGGCCGTTTGTTACACAAAACACCTCGCCCGATTCACTGTTGATTTCCTTCCAGAATTGGTTGAGTGATTTTGACTGGATTCTAGGATCGTCTCCACCATAAACACCCTGACCTGCTCTTTTATCTGTTATTTCTCCCCTAAGTAATTGTACCGATGCGCCAAGGTTTAGATCGATGACCTGTACAAAATCAGGGTTGCCACCGGGGTAATCCTTGCGATAAAGAATAACACCATCATCAGATTTTACTTTGTAGAACCCCGTCGGAACTTGTACTTCAGGGACACTCGCCTGCGTAGGAATAACAATCGCAGCGAGCATTAGTACCGTGCAAACCAGGATATTGACAGCCTTCCACTTGAACATCATGACAGTGGAGATCGTAGCACATATGTTCTATATCGTCAAGGTAGTTTGTACGGCTTCACTTGCAATGTAATTAAACAGTTGCAAACGTATCGATCAACAGGCGTACATCTCCACCCACCGGATAGAGGATCGGACAGGTGCATCCGTGCAGCCGGTATTCGTCCACCTTCGCACGCGCTTCTGTGGGTGTTCCCGAAGCCGTAATACGATAGATTAAGTCCTCCGGCACCAAATACTTGGCGCGCTCGATCTGCTCTTTCGTGGCAGGCCAGCCCAGGATCGACTGGATCTCCGTTACCACGTCTTGAGAAACACCGGAGGCTTTAGCGATGTGTGGTTGTTGTGCCAGGTACTGCGTCAACAGTTCGCGTGTGGTGTCAATCGCCCGCTCAGGATCGGGATCAACCGAACAGACCACCAATTGTGGGCGGTCCACCTCATCCAGAGTCTTACCCACTTTCTGGGCGCCCTCCTCCAGCATCTCCAGTGCCTGATCGTTGTACTCCGGCGGAACACAATAGTTCAACACTACCCCATCTGCGATTTCCCCGGTCAGCTTCAACATCTTGTCCCCCGTGGCTCCGATCATGATTGGTACATGACGCGGTTCTCGACGACCGTGAACAACATCCAGTTCGATCCCATCCACGTGATGGAACTCGCCGTGATATGTAACCCGCTCCATGTTCAGCAGGCGGCGAAGCAATTCCACAGTTTCGCGCATCGCTTTGAGCGGTTTACGGCGCTCGATACCAACGTTGCGGGCCAGGGGATCCCACCAAGCGCCGATGCCGCAAATAATACGGTCCGGTGCCAGATCATCTAGCGTCAGGAACGTCGCTGCCAGCAAGCCGATATTGCGTGTCCAGTTGTTGATCACACCAGATCCTACTTTGATGCGCTCCGTTACGGCCGCGTATGCCGCCATCGGGACAATCGCATCACGCACGAGGCGCGACTCCGCCTGCCAGACTGCTTCAAAACCACGTTCTTCTGCATAACGAACATAATCCAGACCGTCTCGAAGATCATGCGCATCCTGTAAATACAAACTAACTCTCTCTGACATATTTCCTCCGTTCCTTAATCAACTGGACTAAAAGACCAATTTTCCATTTCCTCGCTCACCCAATCCAGATCCTCTGGCAGATCGACATCCAATGCAAGCGATGGTAGCTCAACAATTTCAAGGCGTGCACCGACTTGTTTGGCGTGTTTGCAATGCAGTAAAAATGAATCTGGCCCAAAATCGTACTTAATCAAACCAACCGGACAAACCATGAGCGCATTTGTGCCCTGCCGATGACGATCTGGGGCAATCACAACAACAGGGGGATCTTTTGCATGTGTAAGAATTGCCTGCACGTCTTGCGGCGTTATCAAAGGTAGATCTGCAGGGATAATTAATACCCCGCGCGTCGTGTATTCCCTGACAACCACCGTTGCCCGAGTCAGAGCCACGTTTAATCGCGGAGTTCCTTTTTCCTGCACAGTCCGCGCTCCAAAATCCCGTGCCAACGAGAGCGCACTGGGATCACGACTGACCACAAGTACGTTTTCAATTTCCGGGATTTCCAATAGGGTTTCCAATGTATGGATTAATAAATTTCGGTTCAGCATTTCGCGCTCTTCTTGAGTGAGAACTCCCGCAAGGCGCGATTTACCACGTTGTAGAGGTTTTACTGGTACGATCGCCCAAAGTGCCATCAAAGTCACTCCATGATTTTAGGAAAAATATTATTACAAACTATGGCCTCTCCTCGGTTTCATCATTTAGGCGATTTCTCCATTTTTTTACCAAATGCAAGTACCTGGTATGCCAGGCGCTTTCGATCCTGCCGATTCTTCATCACCGTATCCGTTACATAAGGGAGAATGCCCGATCCTTCCACAAAACCAGCCTGACCCACATCCAGGGTGTCCATGACAAATCCATCCAGCAGCCCACGATAATGCTGGGAGACGGATATTACCGATGGATCGATACCAAGCTCTGAATACATCTTCGCCGCAGGACCTTTGAGGGCTTTTCCACTCACAATGGGTGAAACGGCAAGTGTTCGTCGTTCTGCCACCATCTGGCGTAAGCCCGGGATCGAAAGGATTGGATCCACACTCACCCAGGGGTTTGATGGGCAGATCACGACAAGGTCCGCCTGGTGTAATGATTCGATCACGCCAGGAGCTGGATTGGCATGCTCCACACCATTAAAACGAAAGCCCTTTACGCGCGGGTTGCACTGGCGATGCACGAAATATTCCTGAAAGGGTAATTCTCCTTCATCAGTATACACCCATGTGGGTACAACGTCATCACTCATGGGCAGGATTTTGACACTGATGCCCCACGACGCGCAGAAATCGATTGTAATCTGGCTCAGAGTATCCCCAGCATGTAATCTTCTGGTGCGCTCCAGGTGCAGACCCAGATCGCGATCCCCCAAACGGAACCAGGTAGGACCGCCAAGCGCAGACAGCGAGTCCAGCACATTCCATGTCTCGTCTGCTCTACCCCACCCCGTCGCCGGGTTTGCGATCCCAGCCAACGTATAGCAAACTGTATCCAGATCCGGGCAGATATACAAACCTAAATGCTCAAAGTCATCTCCAGTGTTTACGATAACGGTTAGATTTTCTGGATTCATCACCTGCGCCAGACCGTCCACCAGCTTTGCCCCCCCGACTCCACCAGCGAGTGCAACAACATTCATATCTACCATATCTAACGGAATAAATCCATTTCTCTTGGTCTCAATAGTTCTTTCAAGCTGGAATTACGCAAAGCATACGGAAAACCTCTCACATGGACGACCGGTGTCCCTTCTGCTGCCTGACCCATCATCAGGGAAGCTGCCGCAGCTAACTCATCAGCAGCGCCAACTTCAGTGATCTGCAGCTTGAAATCAAATAAATCCGGCTGACCACGCAGATCGATTATACCGGGTATACCAGCTAAGCCGATTGAGATGCCAACTGTTCCAAGACGCCATGCGCGCCCGTGCGAGTCTATGATCAATACGCCCAGCTGCGCCCCACTCGCCTCTTGAAGCTGCTGTCGTATCCTGCAAGCAGAAGCGTCCGGATCTTCGGGTAGCAGCAGCACCCATTCAGCACCTTTTTGTAGCCTATCAGAAGGCTCTTGCACGTTCGAATGATCGATCCCGGCACTGGCGCAGATAAAACCCAACCTGTGCTCAACAATGATCGTCCCCGGGCGCGTCCGGAGCACCTGTTTGCTCTCTCTGAGGATCAGCTCAACCAGACGAGGATCCTTTTCTGTGGACAATGCCAGATTTAGTGCTTCCGGGGAGGGTTCCACATCATCAAGATTAACCAATCGTCCTTCTGCCTTGGAGACAATCTTTTGTGCGATCACAATCACATCGCCATCAAGCAGCGTGATTTCTGCCCTCTCCAGTGCCATTAAAATGGCCTTTCCCAGGTCATCACCTTGTTGGATCAGTGGGATATCTGGAAGGGGTGTAAGTGTCAGAGACATCGTGATATGAGTTGTCGAGTTATGGGTAAGACTTGTTATACATCTAATCCGTTGATTCCAATACTGGCGGTCTTTACGCTGTAATATTTATTCATTTGAATCAGAACAGCCGTAAGACCCTCAGCCACGATGGCGCTATCAAGATCGCCGGCATAATACGCACGCATACCACCCGCTTGAACCAGTTTGACGACTTCACTGGCAGCAGTCTTATCATCTGCAAACACCAGTACATCTGAATCGATGGTTGCGCCAAGGTTCTGCTTGAGCAAGTGCGACGGGACATTCTGCAAGGCTGCCACGACCTTTGTCTCTGGTCCGAGCATGTCCTGAGCAATGCGTGCCGCTGATGGTGGCTTGGGTGGTTTTGGATCACGAAATTCCACTCTTGCAGTTGCGTCTACCAGGATCTTTCCCTTCAGACCGAGCTTCAAACCCTGCAGCGCCGCCTGATGGGCAGTCGCAACCACGGTCAAAACACAAATATCTGCCTGACATGCAGCGTCGTTGTTCTGCAATCCAGTAATCGAATCAATACTCAGCTTCTCGTTGAGTCTTGTTGCTGTCGCATGAGCTTTCTCAAGCTTTCGCGATCCGATAATGATAGGGTAACCAACCGTTGCCCAACGCATCGCCAGACCCGGTCCCTCTTTCCCGGTACCACCCAATATAGCAATAGTCGGTAGTTTTTCCGCTGTGTTATTTATCATAATTTACAAGTACCTCATTCTCCCACACTTTCTCACCTATCGCCTATTTCCCTGATAAGTGATAATGATTAGGGGACAGGGGGTGAATGAAACTGCCTATCGTAACGTTCCCATACGCCGGGCGCTAAATCCATGGCACGCGCTGCGACCTCTTGCTCATCTAATGTCAGCAGTTGGCGATCCTTCATCAGAACTTTGCCAGCCGCGATCGTTGTTGTAATCATGCTTTCATTAAAACCGAAAATAATCTGCCAGGGCAAATTTCCGGTCGTGAATGGCGTATGCGGGTGGTAATCCACAAAGATTATGTCAGCAAATGCGCCTTCTGTAAGTGTTCCCAATGGAGCATCCGGGAAGAAAACATTCGCCAGCCGGGCGTTATTATAAACACCCATCCGCACCACATCAGCACCATTCATACGTCTCGGGTCTCGATGCCAGAGTTTGTGCATCAGATATGCCGCCTTCCATTCTGCCCACATGGTGTGAGAAAAACCATCCGTTCCCAGACAGACAGGCACATCGGCACGCAGTATGCTCTCTACTTCAGCAACTCCTACACCATTATTCATATTGGAGCGCGGCTGGTGGGTGACCCAGGTGCCGGTATCAGCCAGCAGCCCAATTTCGTTTGCATCGACGTGCACCGCATGTGCAACAATCGTTCGATCACCGAGAATACCGTGCTGCGCCAGACGATCCACCACGCGCAAACCAGATTTCGCCAGGCTGTCGTATTCGTCCACCTCATGTTCAGCCACGTGGATGTGAAAACCAACCCCCTGCGGTACGGACTGCCGGCACTTATCAAGTGTTTCATCGGACAGGGTTAAACTGGCATGTAAGCCGAAAGTCGCCGCGACGCGACCTTCAGCAACGTGTGAATTGCGTATACGTTCGATAAAACGTACGTTCTCCGCTATCCCTGCCTGTGCTTTATCCTTCCCGTCCCGATCGGTGACCTCGTAGCACAGCACTGCACGCAGACCAGATTTATCCACAACATCTGCAATAACGTCCAGAGAGCCCTCGATGGCGTTCGGCGAAGCGTGATGATCGATCAGCGTGGTCGTACCGTGCTTGATTGCATCTACTAGCATTACTTCAGCAGATGCAGCGACATCCTCCATCCTCAATGAACGGTCAAGCGGCCACCACAACTTCTCCAGTATCTCTGGAAAATCTTTCGGTGCCGGACCGGGTATCGCCAGACCACGTGCAAACGCGCCATAGAAATGGGTGTGCGCGCAGATATTACCGGGCATAACATACTGACCTCCGGCATCCAATTTCTCGGCTTGCGGATAGCGGCTCAGCAATTCACGCTGAGGTGCAATCTCAGTAATCCGGTCGCCTTCAATATGAACAGCATAATTTTCCAGCATCCGGTTTGGATCTGCCCATGTGATAAGTATCCCATTCGTAATCAACATAATCCTTAATCCTTCATTCTAATCGAATACCACCTGCCAATGCTCGTTACCATAAGCCGCAAATGCGTCGGAGATAACCCTTAATGGTGTCCGCTCTGCAGAAAGCGACTCCGGTATTTCATTCAAGCTGAAGAATGCCACTTCTGTCGTCTCGTTACTCGTACGGGCTTCACCGCCAATAATATTGCATAGAAAGACAATTTTATAGGCATGGAAAACTTCCATTGTACCGAAGCGGTTGGCATCATAGATACCGACCATTCGCTGCGCTTTCACAAGATATCCAGACTCTTCGAAAACTTCCCGTTCAACAGCTTCTGATGGAATATCACCCACATCTGCCCAGCCACCCGGCATTGTCCAACCATTATCCATACGCTCGCGCACCATGAGCAATTCGCCATTTTGGAATACCGCCCCCCTCACATCCACTCGTGGCGTTGCATAACCAATCTGCCTGGTGAAGATCCTGACCAACTCTTCATCATCAAGTTCCGAATGTTGTTCAATGATCTCAGCCGATATCTGGAGCAGCCGTTGGTAGCGTTCGACCTGAAATTCATTCTCTGCGTAGTGCTTCCCTGTTTGAGCTAACGCTTGAATTTCCCTCGCCCACTCAAGCCATCGTGATATCTCCTTATTTTCCATTGTTATTCATCAGCCTCCGTTTTTACTCAATTGACGGAGGATCTCTTCCTGGTCAACAGGTAGGCGGTCAATCCGGACGCCGACTGCGTTGTAGATTGCATTCGTAATCGCTGGTGTCGTAGGAATGCTGATGATTTCCCCAATGCCTTTTGCGCCATACGGTCCATCAGCAGTAGGGTGCTCAACGACAATCGAATAAATCTGCGGGGTTTGCATAATTGACGG
>JAUXFR010000178.1 GCA_030622805.1 Anaerolineae bacterium
CTTCACCCATTGTTTGTTCAGCAATCACCTTTGCCCGCTTCTGTCCGTCACGCAACACATCCCAGACACAATCCGGATCCTCTGCCAACTCCGCCCGTCGCTGGCGGAAGGGTTCCAAATGCTGATTCAAGTTTTGCGCATAAAGCTGTTTGCACTGCACACAGCCGATCTCAGCACTGCGGCACTCAAAGTCTATATTTTTAACCTGTTCGGGAGTTGAGAATACCTTGTGCATGGAAAATACATTGCAGATGTCCGGGTTGCCCGGATCGTTACGACGCTGGCGCTGCGGATCTGTAACCATTTGCATGACCTTTTTTGTAGTCTCCTCCGGTGTAGCAGCGATCTCAATGTGATTGTCCAGGCTTTTGCTCATTTTCTTCTGTCCATCAATCCCGAGCACCTTCGGTATTTGCGTGGCTTTCATCTGGGGTTCAATCAAAACATCGGTACCGTAGCGGTGATTGAAAGAACGAACGATTTCACGCGTAAACTCGATATGCGGCGCCTGATCCACACCAACTGGAACCGTATCGGCTTTGTAGAGCGTGATATCCGCTGCCATCAGCACCGGATAACCGACAAGACCATAATTGACATTGCGCGGTTGATGACGGACCTTCTCTTTGAACGTCGGAAGATCTGTCAGCTTACCAAGCTGCGTCACCATCGAGAAGTAGGTAAAAAGCTCTGTAACTTCCGGTACCTGCGATTGTACAAAAACGATCGTTTCTTGCGGGCGAATACCAGCCGCCAGCCAATCCAGCGCCATTTCGTAGGTGTTACCCTTTAAATTCCTGGTTGTGTCAACGGTGGTTAACGCATGTATATCCACAATACAGTACACACATTCGTAATCGTCCTGTAAAGCAACATAATTCTGGATTGCACCGAGGTAATTCCCAAGATGCTGTCTACCTGTAGGACGTGCGCCAGAGAAAACCCGTCCTTGTTTCCTGTCTGTCATGAACTTTGCTCCATGAATTTCCTCAATAAATTTATCGCTTCACCACTATCGATGTGACGATTGGTCTGCAGTTTAGAATAGATCAGATGGTCGTTCACAGTGATCTCAAATCGACCCCCGTCCGAAGGTATGAGCGTTATCTCTTCGATCTGCGGTTCGAACGCCTTCAACATTTCATCCATCACACTGATGGCACGATCCGTATAGTGTCAAGCAGCGCAGTAAACCAGGTCAATTTTCAACAACATTAAACACCTCCAAATTATTAAAACACAACCCCGCCGGTGATGCGGCTTAGAAAACAATCCCGCTCTATATGCCGCTGCTGCCAGGTGTGTTCGTCCTGATCTTCACTTCTTATTCTTCTGTTAACGAACGAAAGTATATCATAATCTACCTTCACCCGATCGTGTATAATCCTTCAACAGCCACCAACGAGAAAAATCCAATCGGGTGCATGGTATCATTACCCAAGATTATGCTAAAATCAATAGTAGTTTGGTAAAGTATGCAGATTGATTAAGTATGTGTACCGATATTTTTTGGGGTAAATGAAATGAATACAACTATAGATGTTCGTCCTTCGCCCATTGCAGGGCAGTGGTACCCATCCGACGTGGATGAGCTATCTAAATTGGTTGACGGCTTTATAGAAACAGCAAGCCTGCCAGAATTAGACGGTGAAGTCATCGCGGTTATGGCACCGCACGCTGGTCATCGCTATTCTGGTCCTGTCGCGGGTTACAGCTTTGCCGCCTTGCGCGGGCTGAAACCGGAATTGATTGCAGTGCTCTCACCAATGCATCATCCTTACTACGAGCCGTTATTAACAACCTCCCACGCGGCATACGGGACTCCACTGGGCACGATTGAGGTAGCGCATGGAGTTTTGGACAGCCTGGATGCGTCCTTGAAAGATCGGCTCGGTTTTGGTCTGACGCGCATATCCAACGATCCTGAACACTCTCTGGAGATTGAACTGCCTTTTCTTCAACGTACGTTTGCTGATCCATTTCAACTGGTACCCGTAATGGTGCGCGACCCGAAGAACTTCATAGCCAAAAATTTAGGGGAAGCGCTTGCGGAATTATTACAGGACCACAGCTCCCTGTTGGTCGCAAGCACTGATCTATCCCACTTTTACCCGCAGCATGTTGCGGAGGTCCTGGATGGCGAAGTTCTTAAACAGGTAGAGGCGCTGGATCCGAGTGGCGTAATTGAAGTCGAAGACAGAGGTAAAGGCTATGCTTGCGGCAGGGGTGCGTTGGCTGCTGTGATGTGGGCGGCTATAAGCCTGGGTGCTAACAAAGCTCAAATCTTGAACTACGCTACTTCCGGAGATGTGACCGGAGACTACGCCCAGGTCGTCGGTTACGCTGCGGCGGTTTTCACCCGCTGCAGCTAGAATAATATAATGGAAAACCAGATAATAGTTGACTTCTTGAAACTCTTTGCTGTCGCACTGCTCGTTTTGGTGAACGGGTTCTTCGTCGCTGCGGAGTTTTCTCTAGTTAGCGTGAGGAAGACACGCATAGCAGAACTTGTAGAACGCGGCGAAACGGGTGCAGAGGCCGTCCAAAAGGCGATATCCGATCCAGACAGTGTCATCGCTACCACACAGCTAGGTATTACGCTATCAAGTCTTGCGCTTGGCTGGTTGGGTGAACCGGCTCTATCTAATTTTATCCTCCCGCTGGTTGAACTTTTTCCTGCTGATATCCAATCCGAAGTTTCTCATACTATATCCGCAGTCATCGCTTTTTCGATTATCACTTTCCTTGTCGTAGTAATTGGTGAACTGGCGCCCAAGTCAATCGCCCTGGATAACCCAGAAAAAACCTCACTGGCTATTGCAGGACCCATCCTGTGGACCAAAAAAATCTTCAAACCTGTAATTTGGGTTCTCAAAGGTACTGGCAACGCCTTGCTGCGCTGGATTGGAATTGAGCCAGCTTCAGGACATCAACTTGTCCATTCTGTCGAAGAGTTGAAGATGATCGTAGATGCCAGTACGAAAGAGGGCGTTGTACAGTCAGACGCCCGCGAAATGCTGGTGGCGGTGTTCGATTTAAAGGATCTTCTTGTACGCCAGGTGATGATCCCGCGCACCGAAATCATCGCCGTAGAAGCTGACTCACCACTTGATAATATAATCAACCTGATTTCTGAATCAACTTACACAAAATTCCCCGTATACGATGACAACCTGGATCAAATCCTGGGCATCGTGCACGTAAAAGATCTACTGCGTGCGATGCAATCACCTGATTGCGATAAATGCATCGCGCGGGATCTGACGCACGAACCAATGTACATACCAGAAACAGCGACCGTCAGCACGCTATTAACCCAGTTCCGGGTCAATCGCCAACATATCGCTATTGTAATGGACGAATATGGCGGAACTGCTGGATTGGTAACGCTGGAGGATTTACTGGAAGAAATCGTTGGTGAGGTTAGCGATCCTTTTGACAGAATCACACCAGAGTTTCAAACGCAACCCGATGGCTCCATCCTTATTGACGGTTTGACACTCATAAATGATGTGAATGAACGACTTGGGCTTGATTTAATAGATCCGCATTACGACACCATCGCTGGTTATGTAATGGGAAGACTGTCCCGTATTCCTGAAGTGAATGACATCGTGGAAGAGGACGATGTCATTATCCAGGTTGAGGAAATGGATGGTATGCGGATCGAGCGAGTCTCGCTGAAACGCAAGGATGGAGATATACCACCCGCCCCGATTAATTAATGACTACCTATGTAGAGATTGTTGTCAATGTACCACAGGTCACAGGTACATTTCATTATCACCTGCCGGAGGTGCTTGAGAATAATATCCGGGTGGGACATCTGGTGAGTGTTCCATTCGGTCGCCAGACTGTACAAGGAATTGTGACCGGTTTTGTCGAACAACCAGAAGTATCTAAAACCCGCCCAGTATCCGAATTAATCGATCCGGCAGCCATCCTGACACCCGTACAAATAAAATTCGCCAGACAACTCGCCAAAGCTACGTTATCCTCTCTCGGCGCCTGCATAAGCCTGATGCTTCCTCCTGGTCTGGCGAAGAATGCAGATGTACTGTATACCGCACAAACCGATCTTTACAACAATCTAACGCAAACACAAAAACGTTTCTTAAAACTGCTGAACAAACGAGGCCCATTACGCGGTCAGCAGATCGATCGTTCTCTAAGCCGCATGAACTGGCGAGCTGCGGCTCGATCGCTAGTGCGGCGCGGACTGGCCACCACCCAATCTGTGCTTCCCTCACCAAAAGTTC
>JAUXFR010000277.1 GCA_030622805.1 Anaerolineae bacterium
TGCTTTATCATCCACCAGCTGGCGAAGCTGCCTGTCCAGCAACTTATCTCGACAGAGGGGCGGCTTCCATGTGATGCTCCATTTTGTCTCAAAGCGAGCACGGTTATGGTTGAAGATCTGCCAATATGTCTGAAAGTCAAGCAGATCAAGCGTCGCGCTGCCCCAGTGATGGACGAAAACATCTTCTGCGCAGAGCAGCCTGTATCCCTTCTGCTGCAGCCGGAGGGAATAATCCTCATCTACAAACATTCCAAATTCGAAGCCTTCGTCGAACGGTCCGATCTCGTTTAATACCTGGCGGCGCATTGCGGTACAGGATAGTGGGAGGGTTTTGACCTCGGATAGCTCTCCCTGGTGGCTGGTGGTATATGCTTCAGCAAACTCAGGCATATATGTGAGGTCTTCATAATCCACTTCGATACGGCATTTGCCTTTGCTATCGTTCATCACCGGCGCGACCATACCTACCGATGCGTCCAGCAATGGCATAAGTAAACGCGTCAGCCAGTCCTCAGTGACTACGGTGTTGTTGTCTATAAACACCAGATATTCACCTGATGACTTCGCCACTGCTGTGTTGTATCCCCCGGCAACACCAAGATTCACCTTGCTGCTAATCAATATTACATTTTCATGTTCTCTGGCGAACGTATCCAGGTAATGTGGTGTTCGATCATCGGAAGCGTTATCGACCAGGATAATCTCGAACGCAGGACCTGGTGTATGCGCTAAAATGCTTTTCAGGCACAGGCGCGTATATGCCAGGTTGTTGTGTGCCAGGATTATGATGCTTCCTTCGGGATTTTTGTGGATCTGCGTATTCATTTATCCATTCAGGATTTTATTGAACAACCGTGCATAGGCATCTAAGGCGTTTTCGAACGAAAATTCCTGTGCAGCGTGAGTGCGTATTTGGTCTTTTCTAGCGAGCCACAGATTACGTTCTTCAATAATCTGTTCCATAGCATTTACCAATGCCTGTGTGTTTACTTTCTCCAGGACAGGTGAAAAGCGATTGACTAATTCATTGTTCAGGTTGATGGGTGCTGATACTGGATTGGGCACGATGATACCGCGCTCACCCTCCGCCCCGACCAGTTCTTCTGCGCTCCCGCAATCGCTGTGGATGAGCGGTAGACCGGCGATCAACGCCTCGGTTGCAGCCAGGCTCCAACCCTCGTAAACTGAATCGAGCACAAAAGCATCAACCGCAGAGAGTAAGTTACTGATGTCTGTTCTGAAATCCTCCAGTCGAATTTTATCTTTGGCGGGAATTCTTTCCCAATGATCAATCACTTTTTGATGATAGACTGGGTCAGCGATGTTCCCGACACACCACAAACGCGCCTGCGGATAGCTAGCGGCGACACGGTCGAAAGCTGTCAGCAATCCCAGCTGGTTTTTTGCGGGGGCATAACTTGCCAGGGTCAGGAATAAGAATTCGTCCTGCTCGATACCGAGCTTCTGGCGAGCCAGGTTCCTGTCCACTACCTGTATTCGATCGATATCAATGCAATTTGGGATGACAGTCATCCAGTCCTGATTTAGTGCGTTGTTCCATTTGGCGTAATATCTAAGTGTGTTCTGGCTCGTGGCGACGACATGGGTGAAATAACGGCTCCGTTTGCGTTCAGTTTGCCATGCATCATTATCAAACCATACATATGAGTTCTGTACGATTTCTACGATGGGAATACCGAGACCATAGGCAATATCAAGGGTGGAATTGTCCACAAGATGAGTGATCAGGATATTGGGATTTTCACCCAGAAGTGCCTGGCGTATCATGACTTCATTGCCCTGGGTAAGGTAAACCCGTACACCCTTCTCTTTTAGGGAATCAGCAATGGTTCCGCCTTCCTGGTTACAGATAACAATTGTTTCAATATTGTGTGTTGGCAGACCGAGGGCAAGCTGGGCTACGAACTCTTCCAGGCCACCTTTATCGAGGGTATTGACAACCAATCCGCATTTGAGTGTCTCAAGGGATTCATCCCTGTTTTTGTTCCATGTAGACGGCTTTGTTATTGAGGGTGGTGTAATATTAAAATCCGGTCGGGGAATGAATATCTCCTGGGTTGCGGAGTCAGCATATTTTAGCAGCTGCTGCAGACGACCTGCCTGACTCCACGAAGCCAGGTAGCGGTTGAGAACGGTAGTATCCATGGTAAAGCGATCAAACTGACGAATAAAATCGAGCGATTCATCCGGTGAATGATAGTAGAATTGATAGGGTGCCGGGGAGAAAGTGAGGCCACGGGGGGCGATCAGCGGTCTGGCAACGGCGTACGCCAGTGCTAACTGAACACGGTAGGAAGCGTGTTGATTTTTCTGCGATAAAGGCGGCAGCCATACTGCATCCCAGCAGGCGTATTGGCGATAAACCTCGCCAAATGGTTGAGAGCCCAAATATGTTGCATTCTCCAGCCCAGCAACAATTTTTAAGCCCAATTCCTGGTCATCCATCTCAGGGATGTCGAGGATCATAAAATAGATGTTGGGGTTGCTCTGAATGACTAACCGCGTCTTTGGTATGTCGATCGGTAAGGATGCCAATCCTGTATGAA
>JAUXFR010000275.1 GCA_030622805.1 Anaerolineae bacterium
CGTCAGCCAGGCGCGGGAGCTGGCTTTAAAGAATATGTGCTTCAACGCTGAACCCGGTCAACTTGTTGCATTGGTTGGACCGAGTGGGGCGGGTAAGACCACGCTTACATACCTGATCCCGCGGCTATACGATCCGACTGAGGGGAGTATTTACCTGGATGGACACGATTTAAGGGATGTCACGCTGGAGTCTCTCAGTTCCCAGATCGGGATGGTTACCCAGGAGACGTACCTGTTCCACGATACCATCCGGACGAATTTATTGTACGCCAATCCTGGAGCGAGCCAGGCGCAGATCGAGGATGCGGCTCGGACGGCGAACATCCACGACTTTATCATGGAGCTGCCTGACCGCTACGATACCATCGTCGGGGAGCGTGGCTATCGCTTGAGTGGTGGTGAGAAGCAGCGTATCGCCCTGGCAAGAGTGATCCTGAAAAACCCCAGCATCCTGGTGCTGGACGAGGCTACCAGCCACCTGGACAGCGAGTCAGAGGCACTGATCCAAGAGGCGCTCAAGCAGGTAATGGCGGAGCGTACCAGCATTGTGATCGCCCACCGCCTGAGCACCATCCTGGCGGCAGACCAGATACTGGTGTTGGACCGAGGCGAGATCGTTGAGTCTGGAACACACGAGCAGCTCCTGGCGAAGGATGGGACGTATGCACAGCTTTATAAAACCCAGTTCAGCCAGAAAAAGAATGTTATGTAAGCGTTAAGAATGTTATGGATTGATCTTCGATTCAGTGCTATACTTGGGCAGTTCTGGATAGGCGCATATACTGGAAGAGAGCGAAAACTTGTTGACTAAACCTATTCGATATAGAAACTGTATTGGCTTTCCAGGATAAAGGAGACGAAAATTATGAACGTAAATAGAAATACTTCATCAAGAAAACGGCTGACCAGGTTTATTTATCTGTTCCTGGTGCTCGCTTTACTGGCTGCTGCAGCGCCGATTTCAGCATCTGCTGCTCCGGCTGCTCAGACTGTGTGTGCGACTAAGCACACTGTTGTATCTGGAGAGACGTTGAGCTCGATCGGAGTCTCTTACGGAGTTGACTGGCGGGATATTGCTGAAGCCAACAACCTGAAGGATCCTTACACGTTAACCATTGGGCAGGTACTATGCATTCCGGGAAGCGCGGCGGAAACACCCGAAGAAGGCGAAGGCGACGATCAGGTTGCAGTCGGTGGTCCGACCTTCACAGTGACTTTCGATGATAATAATTTCATGATTATAAAAACCATCGGATACCCGAAGAGCATGTCGTTCATAGTGCGGGTTAGCCCGCTCGAACTGAGATGGGGTTGGCTCGAACTGGAAGTGATCGGTCGCTTCAGTACAGATAAACATGGCGGCAGCGATGCGCTGATTCGAGTGCCCAAGGAGTACCGGGATCAGGAGCTGTATATTTGCTTGAAGAACGCGACCACGGACAAGATTCAGTGTGATGTATTCAGCCCATTCGAATAAAAGTTCGCATTAAAATCAAACACAGATGGCTTATGGACTGGCGGAAGAAATCCGCCAGTCCTTTTTATTTAATAATCACACAATTTCAGTAGTTCTCACCATTGCTCATGTATGCTTGAAACGGAAGAATCATGACCTGCATCTGCATAAATAATTCATAGCTGTTAAGATTTCTTAAACCCAGGAGTAATCGTCCTGTGATATGCTTAGCTGTATCAACGTTATCGGCTTTCAGGATTCACAGAAACTCTTGTTAGGAAACCATTCGATGCAATTGTATTACATCCGTCATGCCCAATCCGAAAATAATGCAATGTACGCCAGAGCTGGAAATAACCAAGGTCGCAGTATGGATCCAAATCTGACCGATACCGGTCGTCAGCAGGCAATCCAGCTTGCTCAGCACCTGAAGAAGGGACAGGGAATTGAATTCGATGATGAAATTGATTTCCAGAATCGCAGCGGTTACGGTCTCACGCATATCTATTCCAGCCTGATGGTGCGTGCAGTTGAGACCGGTGAGATCATCGCCAGCGCGTTGGGGCTGCCGCTGTATGCGTGGGAAGAAATGCATGAAACTGGAGGGATTTTTTATTACGACGAAGAAACAGGTGAGGAGATCGGTCACACAGGAAAGAATTCCGTATACTATGAAGAAAACCATCCAAAATTAGTGCTGCCAGATGGCATGGACGAAGCTGGTTGGTGGAACAGACCCTTTGAACCTTATGAGGGTAGATCGCAGCGCGCCCGACAGGTGCTGCAGGAGCTGATTGACCGGCACGGCGGAAGCGATGATCGTGTGGCATTTGTCAGCCATGGCGGTTTTTATAACTATCTGTTGATGGCGGTTCTGGGACTTCTATCCAAGGAAGGACACTGGTTTTTGATGAACAATGCAGCCATATCCCGTATTGATTTCAGAGACAGCAAAATTGTATTGGTCTATCAAAACCGGGTAGATCATTTACCTGCTGAACTGATTACTTAAAACAAGAAGCCATCCACTTTGAATGGCTTCCCGCCGCGCTGTGTTTATTACTACAATCGTTCATGGCAACACCTCCTCTTCTGTAAGGATGGCGGTGGGTGACAGATGAATGAATCACCTGATTATTAAGAAGTA
>JAUXFR010000151.1 GCA_030622805.1 Anaerolineae bacterium
ACCGGTGTGATGTGATTTTTTGCCATACCTCCATTCTAAGATGATGAGTCAAAATCGACAAGCCCTTTGAAATCAGAAGACCACCTTTGCAGACGAGTCACACTAATCAACAACAAGCCCCAATGTGATTAAATTGGGTAATCTTCACAACTACATGGGAATGATATAATGGTTTTGATTACACCTCAATATTCAGGTGAGAGGATTTATGAACCAGTCAGGTGAACAATCATCCAAACAAACCATCCCTGGATCACCAAGGTTTATAAACGACAAAATTAAGAATAGGGGAAGCTGGCTAGCTTGGAATTTCGGCCCGCCCCTTATATTAATCATTGTTGTCCTGTTATTTTTCCCGGAGCGCGGCACGTTTGAGTTTTCATCAGACGAGGCCGTAAATTTAATGAAAGTATCGCTAGTCTCTCGCGGTCACAGTTTGTATAGTGAGATCTGGAGTGACCAACCACCGCTTTTTACACAAGCACTTGCATCAGCATTCCCATACCTTGGATACGATATCGGTGACTACCGTTTTCTGGTGCTGCTGCTATCGGCATTGTTGCTCTGGGCAGCTTTTCAGTTTAATAAAATAGTATGGGGGAAATGGCATGGGTTGATCACAGTCATACTAATATTTCTACTGCCTCAGTTTATGGTTCTGAGTGTATCAGTGATGATTGGATTACCGGCGATTGCTTTCGCAATGCTCTCACTCCTCATGCTTGCCGCCTGGCACACGCACCAGAATATCCTCTGGTTATTCCTCTCTGCGATTGCACTCGGGATTTCTATCTCCATTAAACTATTCACTGGGTTCCTGGCTCCGATTTTCCTGGTCGGTCTTGTATTAGCAGCCTACCGAAATACGGACAAGAATTGGTCTGTGCTTTCTATGGCAAAAGTCTTACTGCCGGCTGTTTTTTGGGGCTGTGTGTTCGGTGCTTTCACAATTGGGGTGGCATATTTTCTGGTCGGTTTTGACAACATTCCCCAGTTAATAGAAAATCATCTACAAGCATCAGATGTCGAATACTTTCAAAGTGAAGCTTTCACCATCAACTGGCATCTAAATCGAGTCTGGCCCCTCATTTTGCTCGCTGTGATTGGTACAATTTTCTCCATTCGGCAGAAACGATTGCTGGCATTGTATCCATTCGCTTGGATGGTGGCGAGCTATATATTATTGCGTATGAATGCACCTGTGTGGGATCACCAGCAACTTCTGGTGACCGTACCAGCAGCGTTATTGTCAGCAATTGCTGTTTATGAGGCCATCAGGATAGCGTATCCAGCGATCAGAAATTACGTGCGATCAATTTCCCCAAGGACAACCCTGAGCGGATGGTTATTTGCTGTGGCTATTTTTGGATTGTTTTTTCTAGTATTTACCATCCGTGTCCCCGAACCGTTTAGCCTGCTTAGTTGGCGCCCCTCGCTTAGACATTCAGGTTTAGGGTTAAAACACATAGAGGAAAGTTTCTTGAATGAGCTGGATGATTATGCACCTCAAACATCCTGGGTAGTGACAGATATGCTGATGTACGCCTTCCGAAATCGCCTGCTTGTGCCTCCAAACACAGCAGTTTTTACCTCTAAACGTTGGGAGACTGGAAATCTCACCCAGAACGAATTGATTGATACGATCCGGGAATATAAACCCGAGCAAGTCTTCTTTGGGAAAAGGAGCTATCCTAAAGTCGAGAGGTACCTGGAAGATAATTACCAACTTGTCCTCGAATTTGGAGATATGAAACTATTCGTGTTGAAAGACATTGTCCATAACGAATAATTTGACCATCTCTGGTAATGTTACGTGGGGAGAAAAGAATTGTGATCATTTCATCCTGTTTGTATAGTGAATATAGAAGTTATGACCATAAGGATGGTTGGTTTTAAAGGCGTATCGGTACGGTATTCGCTTGACACATACACACAAACACCATAATGTGTTAAAAACTTCACAAAACGATTGCGTTTTTTCCAAAGTGAGAATATAATTAAATCACTATATTCCCTAAAGTGAGAAAGGAGACAAAAATCTTATGGCAAGCGTTACTTATGACCACGTATGGAAGAAATTTGGTGACGTCGTCGCGGTCAACGACCTGGACCTCCATATCGAAGATAAGGAATTCCTGGTACTTGTTGGCCCGTCTGGCTGTGGAAAGACAACCGCTCTGCGCTGTCTTGCCGGTCTGGAAGACATCACCGAGGGGACGATATCGATCGGCGACCATGTTGTTAACGATATGGCGCCAAAGGACCGGGACATTGCCATGGTGTTCCAATCATACGCCCTTTATCCGCACATGTCTGTCTACGATAACATGGCATTTGGTCTCAAACTGCGCAAGACACCCAAGGCAGAAATCCAGAAAAGGGTTCAGGATGCGGCGGAACTCCTGGGCATCGAACACCTGCTAGACCGCAAACCCCGCCAGCTCTCCGGCGGTCAGCGTCAGCGCGTTGCAGTTGGACGAGCGATTGTGCGCGAGCCACAGGTTTTCTTATTGGATGAGCCGTTATCGAACCTGGACGCCAAGCTGCGTGTGGAGACTCGCGCAAACATCAGCAAGCTCCACCAGACGCTCCAGACTACGTTCATTTACGTGACTCACGACCAGGTTGAAGCCATGACCATGGCATCTCGCATTGTAGTTATCAACAAAGGCCTCCTGCAGCAGGTCGATACACCTCAAATGCTCTACGATACACCCGACAACCTGTTCGTAGCCGGCTTCATCGGGTCTCCTTCCATGAACTTCTTCCCCGCGAAAATTACACGAAGTGACGGGAAGGTTTACGTGGATAGCGACACCTTCCAGGTTCAGATACCCGAAGATCGTTCAGATACCTTTGCACAGCAAGAAGGCAAATCGGTGATCTTTGGTATCCGACCGGAAGACATCCACAACCCAGAGTACGCTCCCCCAGGTATCATCGCTCAACCTGTCGAAGCAAAGGTGGACGTAACCGAGCTGATGGGAAACGAAATATTTGTCTACTTGAAGACCGGCGAGCAGTCCTTCGTCGCCAGGGTAGACCCACGTTCTCGCTACCAGATAAATGAGGATATCCAGGTGGTCTTTAACATGGTCAACATGCACATCTTTGACCGGGAAACCGAGTTGGCTATCCGCTAGAAATCGGATCGCAGAAAATACCATCAACGTCTCCCCCCTACTCGTTCAATGGTGGGGAGACGATTGCTGTAAAGAACTCTTATTAACAAGGATGAATGATTATGCCATTTAATTATTTAAAACCTTTACTTCAACCTGCAGAAAGTAAGATTGTGCTGCTGATTCTGGATGGTCTTGGCGGATTACCTGTCGAACCGGGCGGACCAACAGAACTTGAAGCCGCAAACACCCCAGTCATGGACCGCTTAGCCTCTGAAGGGACGCTTGGTCAGACCATTCCCATACGACCTGGAATAACACCCGGTTCCGGTCCGGCACACCTGTCCCTGTTCGGTTACGATCCGCTGGTGTACGATATCGGTCGCGGTGCACTGAGTGCCTCTGGCGTCGGCATGCGTTTAGAAGTGGGGGATGTTGCAGCTCGCGGCAACTTCTGCACGCTAGATGACGATGGAAATATCAGCGACCGCCGCGCCGGGCGCATCTCAAGCGAGGAATCACTGCCACTGGTCGAGCGCTTGCAGGCTGTTCAGATTCCTGGTGTGCAGACGGAAGTACGTCAGGTGAAAGAATACCGCTTCGCGATCGTGATGCGCGGCGAAGGTCTGAATCCAGAACTGGAAGACACCGACCCGCAGCGTACCGGTGTTCCACCACTGCCAGTCAAAGCCAGCGTTCCCGCAGCAGAACCAACCGCAGAACTGTTCAATCGCTGGGTTGCTGAAGCGTGCAAAGTGCTCGCAGACCAGCCGAAAGCGAACGGGCTTACCCTGCGTGGGTTCGCTACTCACCCCGGTCTGGAACCTTACGAAGAGGCGTACGGCTTGCGTGCTGCCTGCATTGCTGTATACCCGATGTACCGGGGTGTATCCAAATTAGTCGGTATGGACGTGATTGAGTTTGATGGAGAATACCCGGAGGACGAATTTAACGCTGCCGCGCGCGTGTGGGATGATTACGATTTCTTCTTCATCCATATCAAGAAGACCGACAGCAAAGGTGAGGACGGGGACTTCGAGGGTAAAGTTGATGTGATCGAATCCGTCGACAGGGCGCTTCCACAGCTGCTGGCACTCGAACCCGACGTGCTGATCATCACCGGAGATCACTCCACCCCATCATCGATGCGCACCCACTCATGGCACCCGGTACCGTTCTTGCTTTGGGCGCCGTCTGCGGCTCGTCCCGATGTGCAAACCCAATTTGGCGAACGCGCCTGCGATATGGGCGGCTTGGGCACGATTTCTGCATTGGACACCATGCCGTTAGCTCTTGCCCATGCTGGACGACTCAACAAGTACGGCGCATAAGGAACGATATTTTTTGACCTGTGAGCTGCCCAAAAAGTGCAAGGCGGCTTTCTTAGCCGCCAACAGAATCATCCGGCTTTTCCCTCAAGAAGTATCCCAGCGCCAGTCCTGCCCCACCCGCCAACAAACCCATGGCGATAAACGTATCACGCCAGAAACGTTCAGGGAACAGGCGGATCAACGTATCGGAGAAGAAAAATCGCCAGGTGCCCGGATCAAAAA
>JAUXFR010000250.1 GCA_030622805.1 Anaerolineae bacterium
CAGGTTTCCAATTTGCACGTCGGTGAACTTTTCTTGAGCCAGCATTCGCAGTGTAGCCATTTGGCGAGCGCGTGCTGGGCCACCTCCGGAAGGCATATAAGTGGATTGATCCCAGTTGAGAACAGCGGCTGCTCTCCGTAGATCATTTACCACCTTCAATTGATTAACAAGTTCCTGGTACTTCTTTTCCATTGAAATCTCCTATGGTTTAATTTTTGTTAATTGTTCAATCGCTTCCGGCAGATCACGCAAATCGTGGATCGTCGCGTGCATCTCATTGTGATAGGTTAATGGAGACGACCGGTTATACCAGATTCCCCGAATGCCAGCGCTGTTCGCCCCGAGAATGTCGCCGTGAAAATCATCCCCAACCATGATGGTTTTTGATGGGGGCAGTGCGAGGTCTTCCAGGATATAGGTGAAGAATTCTAGAGAGGGTTTTCTTAGTCCTATTTTTTGGTAGCAGTATATCCTATCGATCCACTCTCCCAGCCCTGCGCGGCTTAGAGCCCTTTGGATATCACGCTCGTTCGAATCGGCGGCATTTGTCGCCAGAGCAACCGTCCAACCAGAATGTAGAACCTGCAATACCTCTCTTGCGTAAGGCATCGCTTCGACACGCGGCCACTGAGCCATCAGTGTTTTAAATTGGGGAAACACCCTCATTAAGGTGTCTCCCCAGTCAAAAAGCAGGCAACACGATTCTCGTTTCATCATTCTTCAAGGGCACCTAATTGTGCGGAGATATTGACAGCAGTTTCCAGATAGTATTTTAGCTTATCGCGCTCCTTCTGCACAATGGATTCGGGAGCTTTTTCCGCGAAAGGACCAGCAAGCAGCTTCTCGAGGCGATCTATTTGGGTTTGTGTTTCAGCCAGGTCTTTTTTCATTCTTTCTCGTTCCTCTGAGATATTTACAAGCCCTGAAAGCGGCAGATAGATCTCAACAGGACCGACAACCAGAGCAACATGCCCTTCTGGCTTACTATCCAGGTGCTCTGAAATAATCATCCTGTCCTGGTCGATGCGTGCCAGCGCCGCGATTGTGGAAGCCTGGGCTAAAAGGATGTGAGCTTTTTTCTCCGAGACAAGCATCGCCGGGATGCGTTGACCGGGTTTGACGTTCTTCTCTGCGCGCAGGTTGCGGATCGCCCGTACCACATCCTGGATTAGATTAAAGTCAGAAATTTTTGCTTTTTCCCAAGGCTCTTGTTTACGAGGTTCGGGCCATGAGGCGATGATCAATGCATCCTGCCATCCCTGTACTTCGTCAGGGAAAGATACCTGAGCCGTTTGTTTGATGTGCCCCCACAGTTCCTCGGTAACAAATGGAATATAAGGATGCAGCATCCTCAGGCTTAGATCCAGCACACGCAGCATAGTTAACGCGGTGCAATATGCCCGATCACCTCCGACCTCCAGTTGAAGTTTTGCCACCTCCAGGTACCAGTCTGCGAAATCACTCCAGAAGAAGTCGTATATCTGGCGTCCAGCTTCACCATACTGGTTGTTTTGGAAAAGGCGTTCAACGTCACGAATAAGCGCCTGTGTGCGCGCCCATATCCACGAATCAGCCAGGGTCCATTTGTGTTCGTCGAAAGCATCGGGCGATGGGTTGGTATCCGGTGAAATGCTGTTCAGCGAAGTGATGACAAGGCGAGTCGCGTTCCATAATTTATTTGCGAAGTTCCGGTTTGCTTCCACTTTCTTCAGGCTCAGGTTCGTATCTTTTCCTGGAGTGGAGCCGACCAGCAGTGTGAATCGAAGCGCGTCGGTGCCTAATTCGTCCATTACGATAAGCGGATCGATCACATTTCCGTAGCTTTTGCTCATTTTTTGTCCATTCTCATCACGGATCAATCCGTGCAGGAATACGGTGGAAAATGGAATTTCTCCGGTAAACTCCAACCCCGACATGATCATTCTTGCTACCCAAAAAAACAGAATATCGTATCCAGTTTCCATCATCGAGGTTGGATAGAAGTACTCCAGATCCGGCGTCTGTTCGGGCCAACCCAGGGTGGAGAACGGCCATAAGCCAGATGAGAACCAGGTATCCAGTACATCTGGGTCATGCTTTATATTTTTGCTGCCACAGTGAGCACAAACGCTTGTATCTTCCCTGGTGACGGTCATCTTTCCACACTCATCACAATACCAGACCGGGATGCGGTGCCCCCACCACAACTGCCGTGAAATGCACCAGTCCTGTATATTTTCCAACCAGTTGTAATACACTTTGGTGAAATGTTCTGGAACGATGGCGATGCGACCATCACGCACAGCCTGTAAGGCGGCTTTGGCAAGCGGTTGTATGCGAACGAACCATTGCGTCGAAACCATTGGCTCGATTATTTCACCGCCACGCTGGGAACGAGGCACATTGATGGTATAGGCTTCTTCTTTGATCACCAGTCCGGCTTCACGCATGTCCTTCCAAAGGTTTTCTCGCGCCTCAAATCGATCCTGTCCGCAGTAGGGACCACCGAGTTGGTTGACCTGCGCTGCCTCATCCAGAACGGATATCACCTCCAGATTATGACGTTCACCGATTATGAAATCGTTCGGATCATGTCCTGGAGTGATCTTCAAGGCACCCGTACCAAATTCCCGATCGACGTACTCATCAGCGATCACCGGTATCTCACGACCGAGGATCGGAACAATAACTTTGCGTCCTACAAAGCGTTGATAATTTGGATCTTCTGGATGAACCGCGACACCTGTATCACCCAGAATTGTCTCAGGTCGGGTTGTGGCAACAGGAATATGTTCCCCGCTGTCCGAATCGGCGAGCATATACTTGAAGTAATACAGTTTTCCAGGTTCTTCGGAATATTCCACCTCCAGGTCTGAGACAGCCGTCCTGAGCCCTGGTGACCAGTTAATCAGCCGGGGACCACGATAGATCAGACCCTATTCGTAGAGGCTGACGAAAGCTTCTCGCACAGCTATTGTCAGACCTTCATCCAGCGTGAAACGCTCCCGATCCCAGTCGCACGAAGCACCCAGGCGGCGGATTTGCTGCGTGATGATGCCACCGAAATTCTGCTTCCATGCCCATGTACGGCGCAGGAATTCTTCACGACCGATTTGTTCGCGGGTTAACCCCTCGTTTGCCAG
>JAUXFR010000147.1 GCA_030622805.1 Anaerolineae bacterium
CATATCATACCTTAACTCGTACAGAATCGCACATTTATTGTGCGGCTGTCAACACTGACAAAGACGCCAGGGGTTTCAATATCAATTATAGTTCTCAGGATTTTGGATAAATCATAACCAATATTTTGTAGATCATCCCAACCCGGACAATGTCGCTTCGCTAACAAGCCGGAACCAAACATATTTTTCGCCTCACTCAAAGCCGCAAAGTCGCAAAAGCATTTATTGTTTTTTTTAGCGGTCTTGGCGTCTTTGCGTGAGATATTCTTGCTTTTTGTGCAAACTATTCATTGCTTACATACTAATAAACCCCTGTGGTCTCACAAAGAAGCCATGAATATTAGAAGATTTCCGGTCTCTACTGTTTAATCTTATTAATCATAATTATCAGACGAATAAGATTAATTTGACATATCACATCCCTGCACATATAATAATAGAACTTCGTGATTTTTAACTCATTATGATCAGCATTGAAGGGGTTTTTCTCCCCCCATCACGACCACACTAACTGCCCCTATCATTACTGGACTGGTGGGCAGTTATTGCATATTACGGTTTACCGGGACGGAAATCATGGAAGTTTATGCACGCACCCCATTAGACCTGGAGCGAATGACGGTTCCGCGCGGTCAGGTTTTTATCATCCTAGAACGCTGTAAAGGCTGCGAAATCTGTATTCGATTTTGCCCGCAGGAAGTACTGCAGGTCTCCACGGGCACCAATGCCAAGGGCTACCATTACCCGGAAATCGCACCCGGGAAAGAGGACGCCTGCGTGCACTGCCAGTTCTGTGCCCTGGTTTGTCCCGAATTCGCCATCTTCACACTCGAAAAGGATGGTGACCCCGCATGACGTATCGCACGGTGCTGACCGGTAAACACTTCATGCACGGCGATCATGCCTGCGCTGAAGGGGCGATCGCTGCAGGCTGCCGCTTCTTCGGTGGATACCCCATCACCCCCTCCACAGAGATTGCAGAACGATTAGCACGTCGGCTCCCCGAAGTCGGGGGTGTCTTTATCCAGATGGAGGACGAATTGGGCAGCATGGCAGCCATCCTGGGCGCCTCCTGTGGGGGCAAACGCGTCATGACTGCCACATCAGGACCGGGATTGAGCCTGATGATGGAGAACCTGGGGCTTGGTGTGATGCTCGAAGTGCCCTGCGTGGTGGTCGATGTCCAGCGTGGTTCACCCTCAACCGGACTCCCAACCATGCCCGGTCAATCGGACGTGATGCAGGCTCGTTGGGGCTCGCACGGGGATTATGCTCTCGTCGCCTATTCCCCTTGGTCTCCCCAGGAGATGTTCGATTTGACGGTGTTGGCGTTCAATATCGCTGACCGTTACCGTGTGCCGGTATTACTGATGACCGATGAGGTCGTCGGGCACATGGTCGAACGCGTAATAATTCCTCCCGAAGATCAAATTGATCATTGGCCCCGTAAACGTCCCACAGGCAGACCATCCGGAAGCGGCAATGGTTCATTCAAACCTTTCTCTGCGGAGGAAGCGGACCTGGTCCCCCCAATGGTGCATGCCGGCGAGGGTTATCGCCTGCACTTCACCGGGCTGACCCACGACGAACGCGGCTACCCCGACATGACCGCCGAGACGCACCAGCGGCTGGTGACCAGATTGGTAGAAAAAATCAACCGTAATGCCGATCAGATCATCCGTATAGATCCATACTATATGGACGACGCCCAAATTGTGGTCGTCGCTTACGGCTGCACTGCCCGTTCTGCTCGCCGTGCCGTACGTCTTGCCCGTGAGCGCGGCATCCCCGCCGGTCTTTTACGCCTGGTCTCGCTCTGGCCGTTTCCCGAGCAGTTATTCAATCAACTGGCAGCCAACATCGAAACCTTCATTGTTGCTGAGATGAACCTGGGTCAGATGGCGCTCGAAGTCGAGCGCGTCACAAAGAGACCCGTTAAAGGCGTGTTTCATGCAGGAGGAGAGATGATAGCGCCAGAACCGATCTTAAAAGCAATAATTAATAATGAATAATTAATTGTGAATTATTAAGTGCTGGTCCAAGAGGACAAAGATAATGGCAAAAGGTGACGATATTCAAGAAAGATTGATAGACTTCGCAGTGAGAATCATCAATCTTTGCGATCGTTTACCAAATACCCGCAATGGATCACATGTAGCGAATCAGCTAATACGTTGCGGAACTGCACCTGCTGCTCATTACGCCGAAGCACGAAGTGCCGAAAGTACGAAGGACTTTATTCATAAATTAAAACTTTGTAATAAAGAATTAAACGAAGCCAGAGTATGGATAACCCTGATAATCAAAAGCAAAATGCAATCCGTGCCAGATATGCAAGAAATAATTCAAGAATGCGATGAACTATGTAGAATTACCAACGCGAGTATCAATACGGCTCGGAAAAGATCGTGATGATTAGTAAAAAATATTCACAATTAACCGTTCATTATTCATTATTCACCATTTTCTTGTGAAAAACATGGCATCTATCCAACTTTCCAACCAACATCCCCTCGACTCCCTCATCCGTTCCGACCGCCTTCCTCACATCTGGTGTCCCGGCTGCGGAATCGGCATCATCATGCGCTGCTACGCCCAGGCCATCCTCGAGTCTGGCATCTCCCAGGAGAAGCATGTGGTCGTTTCGGGCATCGGCTGCTCGGGACGCGTGGCAGGCTACATGAACATCGACTCCTACCATACCACTCACGGACGCGCCATCCCCTTCGCTGTAGGTCTGAAGCTCGCCAAACCTGAACTGATGGTTACCGTTTTCAGCGGTGACGGTGACCTTACCGCCATCGGCGGCAACCACCTGATCCACGCCGCCAGGCGCAATGTAGACATCAAGGTCGTGTGTGTGAACAACTTCAATTACGGCATGACCGGTGGGCAGGTGGGACCAACCACCCCGAAAGGCGCACGCGGTACCACAGCGCCCTACGGCAATCCAGAGTTGCCCTTCAATCTACCCTACCTCATGGGAGCAGCAGGTGCCAATTACGTCTCGCGTTGGACTACCATTCACGTACGCCAGACCAAGGATGACATCTTACACAGTTTCAACCATCCAGGCTTCACATTCATTGAGGTGCTTGCCCCCTGTCCGATCGGCTTCGGCAAATCAAACAACATCAATGACGGTCTGGAGGAGATGGAGCTGTATCGCGATCGTTGTGTGCTGGTCTCTGATGGCGATGTGCGCGCCGAAGAGCTGACGATTGACCTGCGAGAAGAACGACCGATTTATGTAGGCAATTTTATTGACAGAGATCAACCGCCCTATCGACCGATTCACCTGGAGAACGCCCAATGAGAAAAGAGATCCGCATCGCCGGTTTTGGAGGGCAGGGCGTGGCGCTGACAGGGCGGATTCTGGGCAAAGCGCTGGCCATATACGACGGATTGGAGACCGTTATGACCCAGGCTTACGGTCCAGAAGCGCGCGGCGGAGCATCCAGCGTCAATCTGGTCGTTTCCGACCATGAGATCGCCTATCCCTTCGTACAGCAGCCTGATATCCTGGCGGCTTTATCGCAAGAAGCCTACACAAAATTTCGCCCCTCAGTAAAACCATCCGCAATAATTATCATTGAGCAAGACCTGGTCACTCCCGCGTCCGATGATGAATGTTTCGCCATACCGGCTACCCGAATCGCTGAAGAACTTGGCAGGCGCATTGTAACCAATATTGTCATGCTGGGTTTCTTCACTGCGCTTACAGAATTGACCACCCGCCACTCTATTGAAAAGGCGATCAAGACCACGGTAAAAGAAAAAACCATCCCCTTGAACCTGCAGGCGTTTGCCGCAGGCTATGAGTATGCCCTTTCTAATTTCCAACCCCACCTTCTTGATACCAGAGAAGACACCGGGGCAGCAGGAGCTGGTCAGGTCTGATGGAGCAGGCATAATGAGCGACTCAGTAATGGTAATCGGTGGCGGTATCGCCGGCATCCAGGCTTCCCTGGACCTGGCTGAGGCCGGCGCGCGCGTTGTGCTGGTTGAAAAAGAGGCCACCATCGGCGGTATTATGGCCGTCTTAGATAAGAACTTTCCCACCCTGGACTGTTCTATCTGTATTGAAGCGCCCAAGATGTCGGAAGTAGACCTGCACCCCAACATCGAGATTCTTTCACTTGCTGAAGTGGATTCCGTCAAAGGTGAACCCGGTGATTTCCAGGTCAACATCCGTCAAAAGGCGCGCTACGTGACCGACGCCTGCACCAGATGTGGAGAATGTACCAGCGTATGCCCGGTCGTTTTACCGAACGAATACGATTCCGGCATGGCTGCCAGGAAAGCGATCTACACGCCCATACCACAATCCGCACCCGGTACATATAGGGTCGATTTGGAGCACTGCCTCAATACGCCGCCAAATTACATACCCTGCAACCACTGTGTCGATATATGCGCTCCCAAAGCGATTGACTTCAGCATGCCCCCCGAAGTGTACCTCACCCGACAGGTAGGTGCGATCATCCTCGCCATCGGTTACGACATGTTCGATCCCCGGCGGTTTTTTGAGTATGGCTACGGAACACACGCGGACATCCTGACCGCTATGGAATACGAACGCTTGGTCAATTCTGCTGGACCGACCGGCGGTGAGATCATCTGCCCATCGAACGGCAATCACCCTGAAAACATCTTATTTGTGCTCTTCGTTGGCTCCCGCGACCAAAGGCACTACCGCTACTGCTCGCGTTTTTGCTGCATGTATTCCATCAAACACGCTTACCAGGCG
>JAUXFR010000116.1 GCA_030622805.1 Anaerolineae bacterium
CGTCCCCAGGGTGGTGGAAAACGGTTGGCTGCGAAATCGTAAGGGATAACGAAGTGAGAATTATGAATCTTGAATTTTAAATTACCTGTTCCCAGAAATGAATTTACAGTATGGTCAATGACATCCGGGTCGATCACCGGGCAGTCGGCTGTGATACGCACAACCACATCAGCATGATACAGACACGCTGCCTGGTAGTACCGGTCAAGCAAATCTTGCTCGCTGCCGCGATAGCATGGGTAGCCTCGTTCGTCGTACAGTGCTGCAATGGCATCATCAGCCGGGTTGGTGGTGGTAGCGATGACAACTTCATCCACAGTGTCCGCCATACGGGTTCGTTCATAAACGCGCGCCAGCATGGGCTTTCCAGCGATATCAAGCAGCACTTTGTCGGGGAGGCGGGAAGACGCTCTACGGGCTTGAATGATCGCAACGATTTTAGGTTTTATCGATGATGTTTTACGTTCCATGTGCCATGTTTCACATACCAGGTATTTTGTATCATGCTCCGTTTTTACCTATGCGCTCAGAGCCAGTGAATACGCTTCGAGTAATTTCTGGAAGTTCAAATCCCAGTTTGCACGCTGTTCTGCAAGTGAACGTGCCGATTGACCCATTTCCGGCAGTTGGTGATGCTGATCAGCAGCATTGAGAATTGCCTGTGCCAGGTCGTCAGAGTTACCGTCGGTGAACAGCCAGCCTTGCTCGTTCGGTTGGATCCATTCACGGTTGCCGGGAATATCGGAAACCAGTGCTGGGATTCCGCAGGCGAGCGCTTCCAAAAGAGAGATCGAGGTCCCGTCGCTGTGAGAAGCACTCAGATAGATATCTGCCGCCCTGTAGTGTTCAGGAAGATCTTCGTAGGGTGCCAGACCTGGAAACTGAACTCGCTCAAATACGCCGCCCTCTTTGAAAATGGTGTACAGATCATTTGCCATAGATCCATCACCCAGCATCACCAGCCGCAGGTCAGGAAGTTCGTTTGCGGCTTGTACAAAAGCCTGCGCGATGACATCGACTCCATAGATAGGCTCCCAGCTTCGCGTGGAGAGCAACGTGAAAGGTGTATCTGCTGCTTTTGCTTCGTTGGAATTGGGTGTAAAGTGGTTCAAATCAACGCCCCATGGGAATGTGACGATACGTTCATCGGGCATACCGTAAGAAATGGCAAGCTGGCGGATCGTATCGCAGTCTCCGACCAAGACCGCGCTTTGCTTGAGCGTATATCGTGTGCTCCAACGCCACATGGTGTTGATCTCAGCATCATGGATCAGGTCGTAACCCCATGACACGCTGATCAGGGGTTGGAAGCCGAGCAAGGCGACCAGAAAAGCTGATCTTTGGATGGGACCAGCCTGTATCAGGTCCGGTTTCACCTGGTCGATCACCCGAGCCAGATCTGACAGCAGAATCGAAATGTCTTTGAAGTCGACAGCACCCCGACCGCCTGCCCAGGAAATGGGTTCGATCCCGGGTGGCAGGGGACGGTTCTCTAATTGTTGATCACCTCGCTCCAAGCGAAGGTAGAAGACTTCATGCTCGGTCTTCGCCAGGGCGGAAAGGAAGCGGTGATCGTGTGTGGTATAGTCGCGAGAAAAGTATATAATACGATGCATGATTCAGTCGCTTAATATAATGTACCTGATTGGATGAGCCATGTTCTATATGTGATATCCGTTTTAGGGATTATGCTTTTTCTGAACAACGCGTTTAAAACCACCAATCAAGCCTTTTGTTTTCGCTGTCTGTTCATAACAGGAATGGAATTCTTCTCTAGTAATATATCCTACGTCGAGAGAAGCATATAGGAGCGATTGAACTTCTACCGCTGACCTACGAGCAATTCCAAGGAATCTTGCGAACTCAGCATTCGAGTCACAATCAAAACCTTCAGCAATATTAGCCATTGTGGAGATTGCAGCTCTTTGAATCTGATCTCGCAACCCGTAATCTTTTATAAATGGGTCTCGGCGAGTTAATGAATAAATTTGTTTCACTAATTCTCTTGCTTCTTGCCAGGCATTAATATCCTCAAATCGAGTAATTGGTGACATATATATTTTCCATGGAATGTGGTATGTGGAACATGGAACTTGGTACATGGAACTTATTATCCCAAATCCCCCCACCTCAATTCCTGCCCTTTGGCGATATCGTGTATCGCTTTCGTACCGACTACATTTTCGATTTCGGGAGGCAGGATGGCGCCTGGTGTGGCGGGGCGTAATACGTCGATCATTTCTCGAGTAAATGTTTCACCAGCGGCGATGTCACGGGCGGCTCGCAGGCAGCGGCGCTGGACGACGACAGTGTCCTGCTCGTTTCCGGCGACGACCTTGTCGGGAGAGCCGAGCGCATGTTCCAGTTCATGAGTACGTTCGACCATGTCCCGCCAGGTGTTGGGAGTCATAGAAAATGGGTGGTCAGGGCCAACACGGTTGTTATCGTCTGTGAAATGCCTCTCTATCACGCGCGCCCCAAGGGTAACGCCACCCAACACAGTGGTGACTGATTGGGTATGGTCGGATAACCCCAGGATCACATCAGGGAACATGACGCGGTAGGTGTTCAGTACATTCAGGTGTATGTGATCATAGTTCTCTATACTGGCAGTGTAATTGGTATTGCATTGCATCAGCACCAGTTGCGGGTTAATCTTCAAGATTGTATGAACAGCGCGCTGCACATCGCCGATATCAGATGCGCCCGTGGATAGGATAACCGGCTTACCTTTGCTGGCAATATGCTCCAGAATTTCCAACCAGGTTATATCCCCCGATCCGATCTTATGAGCGGGTACGTAGGGATCAAGCATGTCAACTGCTTCGAAATCATACGGCGAAGAGAAATAATCGATGCCCACTTCATCACACTCTTCTTTTAGCATCGGTGTCCACTCAAAGGGGAGCGAGGCATCCTGGTACACTTCGAAGATCGATTTCTTCCAGGTTGATTGGTGGGACACCTGTCCGTTCATAGATTTAAATCCGTAATCCGAGACGATCTGGGGGGCGCGAAAATTTTGGAATTTAGCTGCGTCTGCACCGGCTTCCTTCGCCAGCCGGATGAGCATCCTGGCTCGTTCCAGGTCACCGTCGTGGTTTGCTGAGATGTCCGCGATGAA
Source organism: Anaerolineae bacterium (assembly GCA_030622805.1). GTDB lineage: Bacteria > Chloroflexota > Anaerolineae > Anaerolineales > UBA4823 > JAUXFR01. The sequence goes on from JAUXFR010000116.1 coordinate 3,125, forward strand.
GTAGGTTGGTTGATTTTTGCCGATTGTGTGGGTGCCAATTTGGATTTCCATAGTCACTCCAGATGGGTTGATGATTAGGGAATTAGCAATTGCCTGATTTTTTCTGGATAGCCCTGTTGGTATAGACGGTGATACCTTTTAAGCCCGGGGGCAATTCCAGGTGTTGCCTGACCTAAAGTTTCTGCCAGCTTGTTTGACAGTAATGTGAGGTTGGTAGATCGGGCAGCCTTCAGACCAGCTTCTGACAGGGAGGTCGGAGCGATCAGGTTTTCATCCAGACCGAATTCCCTGGCCAGAGCGGCGCCGAAATCAAATTTGCTGATGCACTCGCTGCTCACTGTATGATATATACCGCACAATTTTTTTTCAATCATGCTCATGAATAGAACAGCCAGATCGTTGACCAGCAGCGGACAGAAGTATACATCGGTAAACCCCTTCAATTGCCTACCTTCCTTCAGGTTGTTGAAGAAAAACTCGCTCAGGCTGCGTTTGCCGGACAAACTCCAACCGTAAAAATTCACGCGTGCAATGAGGGTATCAGGGTTAGCTTCTGCGGCTGCACGTTCGCCTTCCAGCTTCGTTTGCCCATATACGCTGAGCGGATGCGGTGCATCCTCTTCGGTGTACTCACCACGCATGCCATCAAAGATGGCATCGGTTGAGACATGCAGCAGGCGCGCTCCGCCCCTGGCGACAAGAGCTGCCAGTTGCGCGGGGAGTTCAGTATTCAATTGTCGCGCCCGGACCGGATCGGTCTCGCAGGCGTCTACGATCGCCAGCGCAGCACAGTTGATTACCCAATCGGGTTGGGTTTCCTCAAACAAACGCTCCGCTGTGCCAGGGGCTAAGAGGTCACCTTGCAGTACGGTAAATGCCGTGGTGTGCAGGGGGTGGCTGTGCACCAGCCCGAAGACCTGGTGCTTTTCAGATATCCCTGGCATGCTGGCGATTTCCAGCGCAAGGTTCAGACCCAGTAGACCGCTGGCTCCAGTAATCAGGATGCGCATAACACAGTCTTTAAGTACTGAGCAGCAGTTTGTAGTTTCCCTGGTAGTTGTAGCAACCAGGGATTTGTCATAATCGTATTAAATTGTTAAACTTCCTGATTGTTTGCGCCCAATTGTGCAGCCTCAAAGGGTGCCACAATCTCACGGATTTGATCGATTGTCAGCCATAGTGGGTTGGTCTCGCTGCCGTAGCGGAATCCCTCCGGCAGTGGTTTGCCTTTGGTCTGCCATTCGTGCCCGAACCATAGCATCGTTGGTGGTTGAACGACAAACATATCTTCTAATTCGATGGCGCTGCGTGCCTCATCTTCGTGGATCAATACCTCGTGCAGCTTCTCGCCCGGTCTGATGCCGATCACATCCAGCTCAGCATGAGGGGCGATTACTTTAGCCAGATCGATAATCCTGGTGCTGGGTATTTTGGGCACGAAGACCTCGCCTCCCATCATTTGCTCTGTGCAGCGGACGACGAAACGCACGCCTTTTTCGAGCGTTAACCAGAAGCGCGTCATGCGTTCGTCCGTGATGGTCAGTTTTCCATTGCTGCGCTGTTGGATGAAGATTGGTATCACGCTGCCACGGCTGCCTACTACATTACCGTAGCGTACACAACTGAAGCGGGTCTCTTTTCCGGCGGCGTAAGCGTTGCTCTGGATGAAAAGCTTCTCTGCAGCCAGCTTGGTCGCGCCATACAAATTGACCGGGTTGACGGCTTTATCCGTGCTGAGCGCCATCACCTTCTGCACGCCGGTATCCAGAGCAGCTTCAATCACATTGCTGCTGCCCAGGATGTTAGTTTTTATTGCTTCCATGGGGTTGTATTCACACGCCGGCACCTGTTTGAGCGCAGCGGCGTGTATGACGATGTCAACTTCCTGCATTGCACGTCGCAGCCGCTCCACATCACGTACGTCACCGATGAAATAGCGCAGGCTGGGGTGATCGAACCCGCCTACTCGCATCTCGTGCTGCTTGAGTTCATCGCGGCTGAAGATGATCAATTTGGCTGGACGGTATTCGTTGAGCATGATCTCCAAAAACTTCTTACCGAAAGATCCGGTGCCGCCAGTTACAAGTACTGTTTTATCGTTCCACTCCATCGATTACCTCATTGTTCTTCAAATCATTTCTATCAATTTCGCTGTTGAACTAAGCTATTTTCGAATCACAATCAGCGGGTACTGACCCTGCTCTCCAAAAAAGTGTGGGAAGCGTTCTTCGAGCCAATAGAGTAAACGCAACCAGAATTGACCGCCTGATTCTGGATGAATCAGACTTCTTAGGAATCTAACACTCACGCTGCGCCAGACC